>NZ_JBBKBF010000007.1:0-116955 GCF_037892625.1 Phocaeicola sp. ICN-14070
AACGCAAGTGCGTTTCAGGTAAAATGTAAAGGCGTTTGAAGTAAAACGTACTTGCGTTTCAGGAAAAACTCTTTGACGTTTCAAACGCAATGTACTTACGCCAGGACCGACTGACAAAAAGCGAACCATAAATGACAGATTTTCAGTATAGAAGCGCAGTCAAGTGACAAATCGTCAGGTTTTCGTCTCCGGCAGACGCTGGCAAAGAATTTGAATAACACTAAGCGTAAAAAGTGAAAATAATAAGAAACCACAACTAATAACGAGAAAGGAGACCATTTATGAACTTTAACAACTTTACAATCAAATCGCAAGAGGCAGTGCAGGAAGCGGTAAACCTGGTACAGAGCCGCGGACAGCAGGCCATCGAGCCGGAACATTTGATGGCAGGTTTGCTGAAAGTGGGCGAAAATGTAACGAACTTCATTTTCCAGAAACTCGGCATAAACGGCCAGCAGATAGAAACCGTACTCGACCGGCAAATCGCCTCACTGCCGAAAGTTTCAGGTGGGGAAGCTTACCTGAGCCGGAGTGCCAACGAGGTATTGCAGAAAGCCGTGGAAGTATCTAAGGAACTGGGTGATGAATATGTGTCACTGGAAGCCTTGCTGCTGGCACTGCTGAACGTGAAAAGTACGGTGGCCACCATCCTGAAAGATGCGGGCCTTACCGACAAGGAACTGCGGGCTGCCATTCAGGAACTGCGTCAGGGACAGAAAGTCACCTCACAGTCGAGCGAAGATACCTATCAGTCATTAAACAAATATGCCATCAACCTGATTGAAGCTGCACGAAGCGGAAAACTTGATCCGGTTATCGGCCGTGACGAGGAAATCCGACGGGTACTGCAGATTCTGAGCCGACGTACGAAGAACAACCCGATTCTGATTGGTGAACCGGGTACGGGTAAGACGGCCATCGTAGAGGGACTGGCACAGCGAATCCTGCGTGGAGATGTGCCGGAGAACTTGAAGAACAAGCAGCTGTTCTCACTGGATATGGGTGCGCTGGTTGCAGGTGCCAAATACAAAGGTGAATTTGAGGAACGTCTGAAATCGGTTATCAACGAAGTGACGAAGTCCGACGGAAACATCATCCTCTTTATCGATGAAATCCACACGCTGGTGGGTGCCGGAAAAGGGGAAGGTGCCATGGATGCCGCCAACATTCTGAAACCGGCCCTGGCCCGTGGTGAACTGCGGAGCATCGGTGCCACTACCCTCGATGAATACCAAAAGTATTTCGAAAAGGATAAGGCATTGGAACGTCGTTTCCAGACAGTTATGGTAGACGAACCGGATACGGCCAGCTCTATCTCCATCTTGCGTGGACTGAAGGAGCGTTACGAGAACCACCATCAGGTGCGTATCAAAGACGAAGCCATCATCGCGGCAGTGGAACTGAGCAACCGTTACATTTCCGACCGTTTCTTGCCGGATAAGGCCATCGACCTGATGGATGAAGCGGCTGCCAAACTGCGTATGGAGCGTGATTCGCTTCCAGAAGAACTGGATGAAATCGAACGTCGGTTGAAGCAGCTCGAAATTGAACGTGAGGCTATCAAGCGTGAAAAGGACGAGGCTAAACTGGCTCAACTGAACAAGGAGATTGCAGAACTGAAGGAACAGGAGACTTCTTACAAGGCTAAATGGCAGAGTGAGAAAGAACTGGTGAACAAGATTCAGCAGAACAAGAAGGAAATCGAACAACTGAAGTTCGAAGCCGACAAGGCAGAGCGTGAAGGTGATTACGGACGGGTGGCTGAAATCCGCTACGGAAAGCTTCAGGCACTGGAGAATGAAATCAAGTCTATCCAGGAAGACCTGAAGAAGAAGCAGGGTGACAGTGCCTTGATTAAGGAAGAGGTAACGGCTGAAGACATCGCCGATGTAGTTTCCCGCTGGACGGGCATACCGGTAAGCAAGATGCTGCAAAGCGAAAGAGAGAAGCTGCTTCACCTGGAAGATGAGCTGCACAAGCGGGTTATCGGACAGGACGAAGCCATCGAAGCCGTGGCCGATGCCGTACGCCGTAGCCGTGCCGGATTGCAAGACCCGAAACGTCCGATTGGTTCGTTCATCTTCCTGGGTACGACGGGTGTGGGTAAGACCGAGCTGGCCAAGGCACTGGCAGAATACCTGTTCGACGATGAATCGCTGATGACGCGTATCGACATGAGTGAGTATCAGGAGAAGCATACCGTGTCACGTCTGATTGGTGCGCCTCCGGGATACGTAGGTTACGATGAAGGTGGTCAGCTGACCGAAGCCGTGCGCCGGAAACCGTACTCTGTGGTGCTGTTCGATGAAATCGAGAAGGCTCATCCGGATGTGTTCAACATCTTGTTGCAGGTACTGGACGACGGACGTCTGACCGACAACAAGGGACGTACGGTGAACTTCAAGAACACCATCATCATCATGACTTCTAACCTGGGAAGTGCCTACATTCAGAGTCAGTTCGAGAAGATTAACGACCAGAATCACGACCAGATTGTAGAAGAGACCAAGAAAGAGGTGATGAACATGCTGAAGAAGACCATCCGTCCGGAATTCCTGAACCGTATTGACGAAACCATCATGTTCCAGCCGCTGAACAAGCCGCAAATCGAACAGATTGTACGCCTGCAAATCAACGGTATCCGGAAGATGCTGGAAGGCAACGGAGTGACTTTGCAGATGACAGATGCTGCTGTAGACTTCCTGGCTACTGCCGGTTACGATCCTGAATTCGGTGCACGTCCGGTGAAACGTGCCATCCAGCGCTACTTGCTGAACGATTTGTCAAAGAAGCTTCTGTCACAGGAAGTGAACCGCGAAAAACCGATCATCGTAGAACGCGAAGGAGATGCATTGAAGTTCCGCAACTAAGTCAGCGGGGTTTCCCTATCTTCTATATAAAAACAAACCCTCCGCAGAGATTTCCTCAAAAGGATACCTGCGGAGGGTTTTTGTTTGTCTGTATGGTAAGAATTTTTTCTGAATCAGGGTATCGTCATGCGCTTCAGCTCATCCAGCGTGCCGTTGAACACATTCAGGTCCACATCCTCACGGATGCCCGGCAAACGTCCCACATCGGTATGCTGCCAGAAACGCCACTGCCCTTTGTATTCCACCGAGTCGGCATAATAATGGGCTATCCAGTACGGATAAGAGTTGAAAACGGAATCGTTCAGGTAACGGGTCTTAAATTTGTAAGAGGTATAGAGAATCGGTTTTACGCGATAATAGTTTTCGATTTTATCCAACCAGACTTTCAAGTCGCGGCGAAGCTTTTTCTCATCTTCTCCCCTCACCTCGATGTCGAGCACCGGAGGCAGGTCGCCCGATTCCAGTTTCACGGAGCGGATAAAGAAATCGGCCTGGCGGGAAGCGTCTGTCTTGGGATTGTAAAAATGATAGGCTCCGCGGATAAATCCGTGCTTGCGGGCCTCATCGAAATTATGGATAAAGGCTGTATCGCTGAAATCACCTCCCTCGGAAGCTTTCATAAATACGAAACGTACAGGGAAAGGGGCTGTCTGGGTTTTCTGCAGTTCGTTCCAGTCTATCTGTCCCTGATGGTGGGATACGTCGAAACCGTGCACCTCAAATCCGTATGGCAGACATACTCCGTATGCTTTCATGCCATAGCAGGGTTTCCAGCGGTAGGCGTACGGACGAATAAAGAAATAGTAAAAACAGATGACAAAACAGGCTCCAATGAAACCGAGCAGCAGATAGTAACACCACGAGGGCATCTGCCAGCGACGGATGGTTTTCTTCCCTTTGGAATTCCTGCCCGACGTTTTTCCGGAAGCGGTCTTCTTACTGCCTGTCGCTTTTCGGGGCGCAGGACGCTTGCGGGTTGTTTTTTTCACGGGCTCGTTCACCGCGAGAATGGGTGATTTCTTTGTCATCTCAAATAAGGTTTATAGAAAATTTCAACAGATGTACCGGCAGAACCGGTTGAGCTTGTTTCAACAAATAGCGAAGAATCCGGCCCTCTTTCGGTCGGCCTGATTCTTCGCTAAATTAATTTTCCTATAGAAAGTTCCCTTCCGGGAATTCAGGAATCAAATTATTTTGCCTGTTCGTACTGCAGCGTCTTAGTAGGCTGGTCGCAAACTTCTGTAGGACCGAAGTACTGGATAGGACCCGGATATACGTAAGCTGTTTCCTTAGCCCAAGTGTCGCGTACGGCAGCGAATGCCTTGAACGGAGCACCATCCAGTTTCACCAGTGCTTTCTGGATAACCGGTTTCATTTCACCGTGACGACGTTCCATGTTCATCATCATAGTGATAGGCACACCACCTGCAATCCATTCTGCAGCAGGAGCTGTAGTGTTACGTACAGAAGACATGTAACCAGTCTTACCGTTAGCAATCAGCATAGATGCAGTGTAACCCAAAGAGTAGCAGTAGTCAGCATCGAAGTTAGAAGGAGCAGCGCAACGTCCTTCGTAACCGAAGAAGTGGTGCTGAGCAGCAAACTTACCTACGAACTTGCCTTCTTCTTTCCATGCAGCCAGCTTAGTAGCTACCATTTCAGACAACAGCTTTTCAGTTTCAATCAAAGAAACCTGTACGTTTCCGTGCGGGTCACGGTCGAGTGACAACTGACGAGCTACGCCTTCCGGCAGAGAAGCATAGATAGCAGCATTTTCAGGAGACAGCTTGCTGATGATGTATTCGCGCTGTTTAGAACGCTTGATGCTGTTGAATTCTTCACCGTTAGCAGCCAGGAAGTCGTTCAATTCAGCAATCAGACGCTTCATGGCAGGGATGAATTCAATCAAACCTTCCGGAATCAATACAGTACCGAAGTTGTTTCCGGCAGCAGCACGGTCGGCAACTACCTGAGCGATGTAAGTAACAATGTCATCCAAAGACATGTTCTTAGCTTCTACTTCTTCTGAGATGATACAGATGTTCGGCTGAGTCTGCAAAGCACATTCCAGTGCGATGTGAGAAGCAGAACGTCCCATCAACTTGATGAAGTGCCAGTATTTACGAGCTGAGTTACAGTCGCGTTCGATGTTACCGATAACTTCTGAGTAAGTCTTGCAGGCAGTATCGAAACCGAATGAAGTTTCAATCATGTCGTTCTTCAAGTCACCGTCGATAGTCTTCGGACAACCGATTACCTGTACGCCGTAGTTCTTGGCAGCATAGTATTCAGCCAATACGCAAGCGTTAGTGTTAGAGTCGTCACCACCGATGATTACCAGTGCCTTGATGCCCAGTTCTTTCAGGATTTCGTATCCTTTTTCGAACTGTTCTTCTTTTTCCAGTTTGGTACGTCCTGAACCGATAATATCGAAACCACCGGTGTTACGGTATTCGTCGATGATATCAGCTGTCAGTTCCATATAGTTGTGGTCAACCAAACCGCCAGGACCCAGGATAAAACCGTACAGTTTGTTAGCCGGATTCAGCTTCTTGATACCGTCGAACAAACCTGAGATTACGTTGTGGCCACCAGGAGCCTGTCCACCAGACAAGATTACGCCGACGTTCATCGGAGCAAATTCTTTTGCTTCACCTTCCACGAACTGGATCAACGGCATGCCGTATGTGTTCGGGAACAGCTTCTTGATTTCTTCCTGATCGGCTACAGACTGAGTCGGTTCGCCTTCCTTAGCTACTACAGCACCAGTCAACGCTTTCGGCAATTTCGGCTGGTAAGCAGCTCTTGCGATTTGTAATGCACTTTTTGTCATAATTGTTATTTTTATAAAGGTGTATGAATTAATCTTTATTATTGCTGTGCAAATTTCGTATTTTTTTTGCAAATATGAAAGAAAGCCGGCAATTTTAGCCGTATCTAGCTTCTTTTCTCTTCTTCTATCCGTGCCTTGATACGCTCCAGCAAACGAAGACAACCCTGCAAGCGCGGATTCTCATAACATACGTAGGCCTGCATGACTAACCGGCGTACGGTTTCTTTGACATCGGGTATATAGATAGCCTTGTCCAGCTGCATCTCTGCCGGAAACTCGGTCTGCTCTGCCCAGGCTTTCAGCTGGTCTACTTCTTCAATGGTATATACATTCTTGTCCATATAATAATAGATGATATTAAAAGGGATAACCTACTGCAAAATGAAACGCAAAGTCGCGTTTGAAATCAGGAGAAATAATCGGATAACGGTCGCGCCCGGTGTACATCGGATTGATGGCCTTCATACCTCCGTCGAAACGGATAATCAGGAAGTCCAGGTCGAAACGCAATCCTAATCCGTAGGCCACGGCCAGCTGCTTATAGAAACGGTTGAACTTGAAGAGTCCTTCGGGCTGCATTTCCCGGTTACGGATGGTCCACACGTTTCCGGCATCCACAAATGCCGCACCGTTCAGTTTCCAGAACAGATGGGTGCGATACTCCAGGTTCAGGTCGAGCTTGATGTCACCGGTATGGTTCACATAATCCAGACTGTTTCCGTCGCCACGGTAACCGCCCGGTCCCAGCGAGCGGACGCTCCATCCACGCACACTGTTGGCACCTCCGGAAAAATAGAGCTTTTCAAACGGAAGACTCTTGGAGTTTCCGTACGGCACGGCCACTCCCACTCCCACATGGAACACCAGGGCATTACGGTCGTCAATCATAAAGTTCTTGGCATAGTCGAAATCTGTCTTTACATACTGTGCAAAGCTGATGTTGGCCATCTGATAGGCTTCTCCGTTTTTCGGACGGCCGTTAATCATCCGCGAAAACAGATACAACAGGTTACCCGACTCTTCGATATTGAAACGAATGGAGTAAGAATTGCGTTGCGACGTTTTCAGTGTGGTGGCACCCGAGCTGTTGTAAGTATACGTATACCCCAGGCGCACAATGAACAAATCTTCATAGCTATAGCGCAGCAAGGGGTTTCTTTCGTCCATATAGTCCAGGTATTCACGGAAAGTTTCCGAACGATAGGGCATGTAGATGTAGTTCAGGTCGAACACATCGAAACGATGGGTCGCTCCCCGCTTTCCCCAACGGTAACTCCAGGCCGCAGAAGCTACCGTACGCTCAAACTCCGGGCGAATCTGCCAGTTGTATTTCATCGTCACCTCGGAAGTAGCACGGCTCCGACGGCGGAAATCAGACGAAAGGAAGGGAAACATGAATTCCGGAAAGCTCAAGCTGGCTTCCACTCCATATTCCAGGTAGTTGCTGTTGGCATATCCTTCCAGGCCCGTAACGGCTTCGTATGCTCCACGCAACTTAAAGGTGAAGGTTTCAGACCCCTTGAATAGGTTCCGGTGAGAATAAGCTACGGAAGCGGCAGCTCCCAAGTCGCCAGCCGAGTTGGTTCCTTCAATTTCAAAGGAAAGCGACTTGTTCTTGTTGCGGGTAAGCATGACATAGGCATCCAGATAAGCCGAATCAGCCTCCAGCTCTTCACGGAAACGGATGTTGGAATATTTCAGGATATTAAGACGTCCCAATGCAGAATAGGTGCTCTGCACATCGCGGGTACGATAAAGATTTCCGGATTTCAGATAATTATAGTCGCTGATGACCTGCGGACGTAAGAACAGCTTATCCTTGTAGAAGAAATTCACCCCGCCCGAACGAAGAGAATCAATTCCTTTCAGTCTGCCGGAAGTCAGTTCTGCAAAGTCCACATCGAACATGAAATCTACATTGCGTACATAATACTGGCGATGCGGTGAAGGGGGATCTTCCTTTTTCCGGCGATAAGGATGCAACTTCATAATCAAGTCGACATTGCGCGAGTTACGCATGGTATCTACCTGATACGTAATGAAGTCTTTGTTGAAACGATAATAGCCCCGGTTCTGAAGATACTGCGTGATGCGGTCGCGCTCCTCATCAAGCTTGTTTACGTCGAGACGGGAACCGGACTTCAGATAAGAACGGGCTGAATCTGCCATCAGGTAATCATGTATTTGGTAGTCGGCAATATCGTATGCCACATGCGAAATCAGATAAGGCTCACCGGAATGAATCTGATAGCCGACCTTGATTTTTTTCCCCTTCACCTGCGTGTGCATACTCACCTGTCCGCTCATATATCCCATGTTGCGCACCGCCTGTTCTATCTGCAAGCGGGTTTCTTCGGCCAGTTTCGGGTCATAAATACGGGGAGCATCTCCCATACGGTACAGGAAACGGTTGATCCACTTTGTGGAATCCTTGCCGGCTGCTCCGTAAATGTACATAGGGAGCTTCACCAGACTGAACCACTTGGCATTGGGTGTCTGGCGAAGATACACATTCATCTGGGATGACTTGATTTCCTTGTTGTCTGATTCTACTTTTACATTGTCCAGAAGATAGTGCCCCTCAGGAATGAATTTACTGACCGAACATCCGCTCAGAAAAAGCAACAGAACAAGCAGGCCGATATAGATACGGGGGATTATCTTCATACAAACTGAAACTATATGCAAAATTTTATATGCAAAGATAGGCAATATTAAAAATATCTTCTTAGCTTTGTTCTTAAAATATAATTAAAAATCCCCGTCACACTATGCTGAGCAAAAACAGAATCAAATATATCCGGTCATTGGAGATGAAAAAATACCGGAAAGCAGAAAAAGCTTTCTTAGCCGAAGGTAACAAACTGGTCAACGACCTGCTGGGACACTTTTCATGCAAGCTGTTGATTGCTACGGCACAGTGGCTGGAAACTCATCCGCTTCTGCTTGCTCAGGAAACCATTGAAGTAAGCGCGGAGGAACTGGCACGTGCCAGCCTGCTGAAAACTCCGCAAGAGGTGCTGGCCGTATTCGACCTGCCTTCTTATACCTACGACGATTCTTTGCCGGGCCATTCGCTCTGCCTGGCACTGGATGACGTGCAAGACCCGGGCAACCTGGGTACCATCATCCGCATTGCCGACTGGTTTGGCATAGAGGATATTTTCTGTTCGCAAGGTACTGCCGATGCCTTTAATCCGAAAACCGTACAAGCCACAATGGGAGCTCTGGCACGTGTCAGGCTACATTACTGCGATTTGAAAGAGTTCATTCGCGTGCAGACAAAAAGAAACGTGCCGGTATTCGGTACTTTCCTGGACGGGAAAAACATCTATTCGCAGAAATTATCGGCACAAGGGGTTATCGTGATGGGTAATGAAGGAAACGGGGTGTGCAAGGAAATTGAAAATCTTGTTTCTCAGAAACTGCTGATTCCCAACTACCCGCAAGGAAAAGAAACCAGCGAATCGCTGAACGTAGCGGTGGCTACTGCCATCGTGTGTGCGGAATTCCGTCGCCGTCTGTCATAAACGTACCAGGCGGCTCCGGTCGGTGAATGCCATCTTCTGCAAGTCAAAAAACGACACATGGAAAGCATAAAGCGGCTGGTCTCCTACCACTGCAGAAGCCGTCCGCGCACGAAATTCCTGAAATGTTTCGTCTTTCCTTAATTCCGGAGCAGAAGCTGCCAGAATAATCAGCCCGCCCAGCCACTGGGTATTCCGGACTTCTTCTTCCAAAGGCTCCATCGACACCCAGGTATGCCCCGATACTTCCAGCCCTATACGCTGCATGCGGAACAGTTTGTCCTGCCCCGCATGCCAGAGATAATGAGATGCATAATACTGCATAAGTATCAACGTTTGGTAATTTCCTGCCGCTTCACCCTACGAAGGGTATCGTTCGGAGCAAGCGTATCGGCCTTCACAGCCACAGAATCGTTCTGCTGCGGCAAGTTCTCTTCACGCATGCGATAACGCATCAGACGTATATCGCTGATCAAAGCTGATGAGTGGTCTTTTCCGGTGTAATACATGAATCCGGTCACGCTCTTGTACTTGAATGCGGAATCCGGACGAAGCATCAGACGCTGTATGCCCGAAGCCTCTACCACCCGACTGATTCCTTGCGTACTGTCGTTATCAAATGCCAGGTTCACTGCCATCACGACCTTACCTTCACGCTTGCCTTTGGGCAGGAAAGAGAAATTAGCTTCCAGCACCATCTTGTCCCTCTCGTGGAACGAAGTGTCGGCCTTCAAATCGAAAGTCACCTTATTGGTAAGTGAAGAAGAAGTCAGCCAATAAATGGTACGGTCTTGCCATAGGTCCACCGTATCACCCGACAATGAAACCGTCACCTCCCCGCTGCTGCGTACTGTCTGTTTTTTCAGCAGCTCGGCAGTAGTCTCCATGCGCTTCTGCAGATTCTGATAAATCGTATTCATCTCGTCGCTGTGGCGCGAATACCACACCATGGACGAATCAAACTCTGCCTCCGTTACTCCATGCTTTTGAAACACGTATGCCAGATAAGCCTGTTTCTTGTAATTCTCATCGTAAGGCAAATCATTACTCATCGTAGTCGCCAGATGATAATCATAAAGCAGGTTCTCCATGGCTTGCGGCTGGATAATATCTTCCGGCACTTTCTTGCCACAACTCCACATGCCGCACAACGCCAGCATGGTCACTCCTATAAGCGATATTCGTTTCATTTTTTGACCTCTTTATGAGAAGTTTCCGTATTCAGGTAATGCGAATAGAAAATAAGCAAGGCGATGATGCCGCAACTGATAGCCGCATCGGCAAAGTTAAAAATGGGACTGAAGAAAATAAAGTGATCACCTCCTACAAAAGGCATCCAGTCTGGCCAGTAGGTATCGATAATCGGGAAGTAGAACATATCGACCACCTTGCCATGCAACCAGTCGGAATATCCCTGGCCCAGCGGAACCCACGAAGCAATCTGCGAATGCGTGCTCTCGCTGAATATCTCTCCATAGAACACACAGTCGATGATGTTACCCACCGCACCGGCCAGAATCAAGGAGAGACAAACCAGGTAGCCATTCTTCGCCTTGTCCGTCCGTTTCACCAGTTTCACCAGATAAACCGTAATCAATATGGCAGCCACGATACGGAAAAGTGTCAGGAACAGTTTGGCAAAAATCTCCAGACCAAAAGCCATACCGTTGTTTTCCGTGAAATAAATATAAAACCAGTCGGTCACATGAATGTTTTCATGCAAATACATGTTTGTCTTCACCGCAATTTTGATAAGCTGGTCGATAATCAGCACTCCTGCCACCACAAGAGTAACCAGACGTCCCTGAGTGAAAAATCTTTTCATCTTCTTCAATTTGCAATTTGTATTCAAAAAAATTGAGAACTGAAAATTGAAAATGGATCACTTTGAAAAGTCCCGTTTCTCAATTTTCAACTCCCAATCTTCAATTAAAAATTCATTTCGTTACTTCTTTCCCTGCTGCTTGGCCTCGATGCTCAATGTAGCATGAGGAACAGCACGAAGGCGCTCAGCGGGAATCAATTTACCAGTTTCGCGACAGATACCGTAAGTTTTGTTTTCAATACGGACCAGTGCCGCACGCAAGTTTTGAATGAACTTCAGCTGACGGGCAGCCAGACGAGTAGTTTCTTCTTTCGATAAGGTATTGGCACCTTCTTCCAGCACTTTATATGTAGGAGATGTATCGTCAGTATCGTTACCATCTGTGTTCATTATACTACTTTTCAGTTTCTCATAGTCGCGTTCCGCGAGCTGAAGTTTCTCCATGATAATGGCGCGGAATTCCTCAAGTTCTGCGTCAGAATACCTTGTTTTTTCAGCCATAGTGCTTAAGTTTTAAGTTAATAATAGTATCCACCCGACTAAAGCCGGGTGGATGGGTTCATATTACAGCTTCGTTACATTTACATACAACGAGAAGTCATCAAAGTTAAGTTCAGTGCCGTCTGCCACTTCATCGGCCAGTGTCAGTGAGTTAGCCAGCACTTGGTTGCAAATATAAGTATTATATTCATTTATCGCGTCATCGGTATTTGATTTTTTTGACAGCACGATGGCAATCTTGTCAGTAATTTCAAAACCGCTGCTCTTACGGATATTCTGAATACGATTCACCAGTTCGCGGGCAATACCTTCACGTTTGAGCTCATCGGTCACAGTCACTTCAAGTGCTACGGTCAGTTTGCCTTCGTTGGCTACCAGCCATCCCGGAATATCTTCGCTGAAGATTTCCACGTCAGCAGCTTCTACCACCGCATCAGCTCCGTCAAGCTGGAAGGTGTAACTTCCGTTCTTTTCCAGTTCAGCAATAGCTTCCTGCGACATACCTGCCACAGCTGCAGCCACAGCCTTCATCTGTTTTCCGAATTTCGGGCCCAGTTTCTTGAAGTCGCATTTTACTTTCTTCACCAGTACGCCTGCCGCACCATCCACGAACTTGATTTCTTTCACGTTCACCTCGTTCATGATCAGATCCTTCACGGCTTCGATATACTGCTTCTGCGCTTCATCTACTACCGGAATCATGATACACTGCAACGGCTGACGAACCTTGATGTTGACCTTACGACGCAAAGCCAATACCATAGAAGTCACATCCTGTGCCATCTGCATACGAGCTTCCAGTTCTGCATTAATCAGGTTTTCATCGGCTACCGGGAACTTGGCAAGGTGAACAGATACGACCTGGTCACGTCCGGTCACCGCAATCAAATCCATGTACAGACGATCTGCATAGAACGGAGCAATCGGCGCCATCAGCTTAGCTACCGTTTCCAAGCAAGTGTACAAGGTCTGGTAAGCAGACAACTTATCAGTTGACATGGCACTACCCCAGAAACGTTTACGGTTCAGACGCACGTACCAGTTACTCAAGTTATCGTTTACGAAGTCTGTAATCAGACGGCCAGCCTTTGTCGGTTCGTAATCGGCAAAGCAAGCATCCACATTCTTAATCAATGAATTCAACAGTGAAAGAATCCAACGGTCAATTTCCGGACGTTCGTTCATCGGCACGTCTTCTTCAGCGTATGTAAAGCCGTCTACATTGGCATACAGTGCAAAGAATGAGTAAGTATTATACAATGTTCCAAAGAACTTACGACGTACTTCATCCACTCCGTCTGTATCGAACTTCAGGTTGTCCCATGGAGAAGAGTTGGTAATCATGTACCAGCGCAACGGGTCAGAACCAAACTTCTCGATGGCACCGAACGGATCTACAGCATTACCCAGACGCTTAGACATCTTGTTTCCATTCTTGTCGAGTACCAGACCATTTGAAATCACGTTCTTGTAAGCCACACTGTCGAACACCATTGTAGCGATGGCATGCAATGTAAAGAACCATCCACGAGTCTGGTCCACACCTTCCGCGATGAAGTCGGCCGGATAGTAGCTGCGTGAATCTACCAGTTCCTTGTTTTCGAACGGATAGTGCAACTGTGCATACGGCATAGCACCTGAGTCAAACCATACGTCAATCAAATCTGATTCACGCTTCATCGGTTTGCCTGAAGCAGATACCAGGATGATGTCGTCTACATACGGACGGTGCAAGTCAATCTTATCGTAGTTTTCCTTGTTATATACACCCGGCTGGAATCCTAATTTCTTATACGGATTTTCTGTCATGAAGCCAGCTGCAACAGATTTTTCAATCTCGTTGTACAGTTCTTCTACTGAACCAATGCAGATTTCTTCGCCATCCTCACTTCTCCAGATAGGCAGCGGAGTACCCCAGTAGCGTGAACGGCTCAAGTTCCAGTCATTCAGGTTTTCCAACCACTTGCCGAAACGTCCAGAACCAGTTGATTCAGGTTTCCAGTTGATCGTCTTGTTCAACTCAATCATACGGTCCTTGCAAGCAGTAGAACGGATAAACCAGCTATCCAGCGGATAGTACAACACCGGTTTGTCGGTACGCCAGCAGTGCGGATAGTTGTGCACGTGCTTTTCAGTCTTGAATGCCAGTCCCTGCTGTTTCAGCATCATGCAGATATATACGTCGAGCGATTCAGCAGCCTGTGCAGCCTTTTCATCGTATTTTCCGTCTACAGTGAACTGCGGGTCGTATGCATTCTTCACCCAACGGCCTTCATATTCCTTGTATTTTTCTACATCGACACATTCTTTTACGAAAGCCTCATCCAGTTCCTCCATCAGGTAGAACTTACCGGTCAGGTCAACCATCGGACGAGTTTCGCCTTTCTTGTTAATCATAAACAACGAAGGAATACCTGCTGCACGAGCCACGTTCGCATCGTCCGCACCAAATGTCGGTGCAATGTGTACGATACCCGTACCGTCTTCTGTAGTGACATAATCACCCGGGATGACACGGAATGCTTTAGCCGAAGCTTCTTTCCAGGAACCGTCTTCTGCAGCTTCCACTGGTTTCACCCATGGGATAAGCTGCTCGTATTCCATACCAACCAGGTCAGTACCCTTGTACTCGCCTACCACCTTGAACGGAATCAGTTTATCACCCGGCTTGTAGTCTTCCAGTGCAATGTCTTCTGCTTTTTTATTGAAATGCGTATAGAGCAAAGGTTTGGCAAGTACCACCGTCATCTTTTCTCCATTATAAGCATTGTAAGTCTGAACAGCTACGTAGTCAATCTTCGGGCCCACACAAAGTGCCGTATTTGAAGGCAATGTCCACGGAGTAGTAGTCCATGCAATGAAGTAAGGTGTACCCCACTCTGCCATTTCCGGCTTCGGATTCTTCATCTTGAACTGACCTACCACGGTAAGGTCTTTCACGTCGCGGTAACATCCCGGCTGGTTCAACTCATGTGAGCTCAAGCCTGTACCTGCTGCCGGAGAATACGGCTGGATGGTATATCCCTTGTACAGCAAACCTTTCTTATAAAGTTGCTGCAACAGCCACCACAAAGTTTCAATGTAACGGTTATCGTAAGTAATGTACGGATTTTCCAGGTCTACCCAGTAACCCATCTTATGGGTAAGGTCAGTCCATTCTTTGGTGAACTTCATGACATCCGTGCGGCAATGCTTGTTGTAATCTGCCACCGAAATCGTTTTACCGATATCCTCTTTGGTGATTCCAAGTGCCTTTTCCACTCCCAGTTCCACCGGAAGTCCGTGTGTGTCCCATCCAGCTTTACGCTTCACCTGGAAACCTTTCATGGTCTTGAAACGACAGAATGTATCCTTAATTGTACGTGCCATCACGTGGTGAATACCCGGCATACCGTTAGCCGAGGGAGGACCTTCGTAGAACACGAAAGAAGGATACCCCTCACGTTCTGTCATACTTTTAGAGAACACATCGTTTTCATCCCATTTTTTCAGCACCTCCTTGTTTATTTCTGACAAGTTGAGCTGAGAATATTCAGTAAACTTCTTACTCATAATTATGTGGTTTTTATCTAATTTCTAATCATTCAGGAAGTAACCTCCCAAATTTAGGCTGCAAATTTATAAGAAAAAAAGGTTATATAAAAGAAATAAGAAAAAAATAGAGTAAAATGGAAACCGACTGACCACAATTAACAGCCACCCCCGCAAGAACAGGCGGGCAAGTCTTCTTTTCTGATTTCCGTAATGTAGAAACGGGCGAAGGCATTCTTAATCTCATCCCGCACACGGCGGAATTCTGCTTCAATAAATTCCGGAGTCCCGGTGGCATGCGAAGGGTCGTCAAAACCGATGTGAAGACGCTTGCCGACTTTTCCGGTAAATGCCGGACAACTTTCATTCGCCCCTCCGCAAACGGTAATCACATAATCCCACTCCTGGTCAAGGTAGGTATTCACGTGAGTCGGCACATGCGAACTGATGTCAATTCCGACTTCTTTCATTACCTCCACAGCCTTGGCATTTACCTGTGCGGCAGGCTCTGTTCCACCCGAATACACTTCTATATTTTTATCGAACGACTGCAAAAAGCCGTGGCCCATCTGGCTACGGCAACTATTTCCTGTACAAAGAATCAATACTCTCATATATGTAACAATGATAAATTAAAGAAAAAAATTAAACAAATAACCCGACAAGATAATGAAAAAAGCCACCGTTCCGAAAAATACGCTTCCGGTTCTCTATGTCTTTCCCGATAAAGCCAATGGCTGCAATGTTGGTCGCCAGCGGACAAGGCGAAAGTGCGGTCAGCAGCCCAAGCAGAAACGCCGTCCATACAGGAGTGGAACTGTTGTCCAACAATGTCTGTAACCAGTCCATAGTTTCTCCTTATTATTTCAGCATGTCATTGACAGTCTTCACCAGTCCTTCCTTGAACACCTCCGGCGATTTACGGGCATTCCCGAAAGCAAACTGAGTCATATTTTCCGCAGTCTCCTGCCCGTTCTTGTAGCGCACCACAAACAGTGACGACCAGGTAACCTCATATTTTTCGGCTATCTTCTCATTTTCCTTCTTGCTGATGTCTATCACCTTGAACACCACTTCCCCCTTCTTTACCTGTTCCGAAAGATTCTCTTTCATCACAGCCAAAGTGTTATTTTCAATGGCTATACATGTGGCACAACGCTGTTTCCCATGAAAATACAATACTTCTACATGATCTTTAGCAGTTACCTCACTGTTTTCGACCACCACTTTGTCACTTGTTTGAATTTCTTTTTCACTTCTGCCCTGCATCCCACATGCGGCCAATGCCAAGCATACCGACAGAAGACATACCATCTTTTTCATCGTTCTTCAATGTCTATTATTAGTAATTCGCAAAACAACGAACAAACACAGCAAAAAAAGAGCTTATTCGCAACAGCTCTCTTTTTTACATATCGGCTGGTCCAGGAAATCGGCAAACATTCTTTTAACCAGTTTCCAGTTCTCCTTATTAATACAATACCTCACCTTAGGTGCTTCAATCTCTCCCTGAATCAGCCCGGCTTCTTTCAATTCCTTCAAGTGCTGTGACACCGTAGCCTTGGCTATGGGCAGTTCTTCGTGAATATCGCCAAAAAAGCAACATTCCTGCGAAGCCAAAAATTGAAGTATGGCTATACGAGCCGGATGCCCCATGGCCTTGGCAAAGCGAGCCATTTTCTCCTGTTCTTCTGAATAGTTTTTTCTTACCATTTTCACCTCTTCCGTTTGTTGTTCGCAAAATCACGAATAAAATTATAGAATGCAACAGAAAAAGCAATTTTTATCAAGCATACCCTCCATTTTAGCTATCTGCTTACTAAAACTAAAAAAATTTAGGAGAGACAATGACTCTTATTATATTTTGCAAACTTCCTAAAAGAAAAAGCAGACTGCTGAAAAGTTTTCTACGTTTCCCCCACATAAACCGTACGGTTTCCGATAGGGAAACCTATATTTCCGCACTGAGAAACTTACGTTTCCGCAACGGGAGACACAAAAAATAGCCTGAAGCTTCCGCAAAAACTTCAGGCTATTTATAAAACCCAACTTTTCAGTTGCTTATTTCCTTATCTTCTTTCGGTAAAGCTCCGCACGTGCCAGTATTTCATGCACAAACTCATAGGTATCGCTTCCACGCACATATCCGTTCTTACAGACAGGGTCCTGATAGTACTCCTTGTTGCTTTTCAACAACATAAAGTGAGCCACATGATGCTCCCAGATATAGCGGTTGCGCCCGTATTTCTCGGCCAATGCCATAGCATCAGTCACATGGCCGATACCAGAATTATAAGCGGCCAATATGAACTTGGCCTGTTCTTCCTTATCCGTGATTTTACTAAACGTACGCTGCATTCCGGCAATGTATTTTACAGCAGCCTTGATACTTTCTTCCGGGTCCTGCTCTTTGCCCGGCGGCACTCCCATGGCACGTGCCGTAGCCGGCATCAGCTGCATCAGCCCCTTGGCTCCGGCCCATGATACGACATTCGGATTAAAGTTCGATTCGGTATAGGCCAGCGAGGCTAACAGTCGCCAGTCCCAGCCTATTTCCTTGGCATAATGCCGGAACAAATCATCGTAGTGGGAAATCTTACCGTCTTTTACGGAAAGAATGGCTCCGTGTGCCGGACGCTTGGCCAGTTCAAAATAACGGCGGGCACTGGCACGAAACTCCGGTGAATTGATGTTTTC
Organism: Phocaeicola sp. ICN-14070; assembly: GCF_037892625.1. Lineage (NCBI taxonomy): Bacteria > Pseudomonadati > Bacteroidota > Bacteroidia > Bacteroidales > Bacteroidaceae > Phocaeicola > Phocaeicola sp. ICN-14070. Next base: position 17,785 of record NZ_JBBKBF010000007.1, read on the forward strand.
GCGATGCCATTTATCAGCAGCCTCTGCCAGCAAAGGAGAAGTTTTCCGCACAGCCCACGAAGAACGCTGGTCGAAGCTGATGGCCAGGTTAATGTCAAGCACCGGATAATAGGTGCGGTTGATGCGGGCAATCTCATCTGTAGCCACCGTGTAGTCAATACGCCCCTCTGCCACCCAGGTAATCAGGTCTTCCGAAGACACACTGTCGGAGGAAATCTCACAAATATCGATTCCTCCTCCCAGTTCGCGGTTCAGATTCTCCAGACGGGTACGGTATTTTCCGGAGTTGACATAGACTTTCTTTCCTACCAGTTCCGTAACGTCTTTCAAGGCTTTTTTCCCTCTTCGCTGTATGATTACCTGCCGCGTAATGTCTTCTTCACCGCAATAAATCAAACTGTCTTTCAGCGGGTTGGTAATAATCAGGTTGTAGGCAACCAAATCACCTTCTCCTTTGAGCAGACTGCTGACCAGTTGCTCTTCGTCTTTCACAACCTTCACCTTCAGATCGAGTCCCAGCGACTTGGCAAACTGCTGGGCCAGTTCGTACTGGAATCCCATGGGTTCACCACGATAATGGAAATAAGACACGGAACTGTTGACAGTCAGCACCACCAGTTCCTTTCTTTCCTGAATCTGCGGTAAATCGACGGCAGTCTCTTCCGCTTTTTTCTCAGAGCCGCACGAAAAAAACAAAAAAAGGGCCAGCACACAGCACAGCCCCGTTATCCAGCCTTTCATTTGTCTACGATTCGTTCAATGTACATCTTCAGAATCTCGATGGCCTTTTCATTATGACCTCCTTGCGGCACAATCAGGTCGGCAATTCGCTTGGCCGGTTCGATAAACTCCAGGTGCAGGGGTTTCAACACACGCACATAACGTTCCATCACTGCCTCAGCCGTACGTCCGCGTTCTATCACATCCCGCTGGATGACACGAATAAGACGTTCGTCCGGATCGGCATCCACAAAAATACGCAGGTCCATCTGCTTGCACAACCTGCGGTCGCTCAAGGCCAGAATACCTTCGATGATGATGACCTTACGGGGTTCTACATGCACGGTTTCTTTCTGGCGCGTACAGGTAAGATAGGAATATACAGGCTGTTCAATGGCTTCTCCCTTACGCAGCATGGAAATATGCTTGGAAAGCAAATCCCAGTCGAACGCCGAAGGATGGTCAAAGTTGATATTCTGTCGTTCTTCCACGGGCACATGACTGCTGTCCTTATAATATGAATCAAGCGGAAGCACTGCCACTTCATTCTCCGACAGACTTTCGATAATCCTTCTCACTACAGTTGTTTTACCGGAGCCTGTTCCTCCTGCAATTCCAATGATAATCATAACTTGTTTCAATAATTAATTTCTATATTTGCAATATTCAAAGATACGAAAATCATAAAAACAAACAAACATGGTCAAGCACATTGTTTTATTTAAATTGAAAGAAACCCTTTCTCCGGCAGAAAAAACCGACATTATGAACCGTTTCAAGACTGCCATCGAGGCTCTTCCGGCCACTATTCCCTTTATTCGTGACATTCATGTAGGACTGAATGAAAACCCGGCAGAAGTATGGGACATCTGTCTGGACAGCAGTTTCGATACGCTGGACGACGTGAAGGCTTATGCCATCCATCCGGCACACGTAGCCGCAGCTGGCATTCTGAAAGAGGCCAAGGAAAACCGCGCCTGCGTGGACTATACTATCTAAAACTCAGCCGTCATGGAAAAAATCATCAATCCATGGGAAGGAATGGAAGGATACTTCTGTTTCGGCTGTGCGCCCAACAACGAGTCGGGCCTGAAAATGGAGTTCTATGAAGACGGAGACGAGATTGTGAGCAAATGGGTGCCTGAAGCCCGCTTTCAAGGCTGGCTGAACACCCTGCACGGAGGTATTCAGGCCACCTTGCTGGATGAAATATGTGCCTGGGTGATTGCCCGCAAGCTTCAGACAGCAGGAGTGACTTCGCGCATGGAAACTCAATACCTGAAACCCATCCACACGACCGACTCTCACCTTACCCTCAGAGGAAGAATCAAGGAGCAGAAACGGAACTTTGTGTTCATTGAAGCCGAAATCTACAATGCACAGGATGAAGTCTGCACCAAGGCCGTCTGCACCTATTTCATTTTCCCAAGGGAAAAAGCAGAAAAGGAAATGTACTTCAAAGGCTGTTATACAGAAAAAGAAAAGGAATCTTTACAAATTTGACAGCAAAAGCGAGTTTTTTCTGATAAATATTTGCTTTTTTAATTCTTATCCAATATTTTTGTCGCAACAAAAGAACGATAATTATGATTTTAAATACTGTACATCATCGCCATCATCATTACCTAACGGTTCACACGGTAGGCTGACGACGCGTGCAGTTACAAGAGATAAGATTACACAAAGGCTTGCCGTAAGAATTTATTCCTCGGTAAGCCTTTTTTATTTGACACTTTAAAAACTTAGAACAATATGTTAAGAATTGCCGTACAATCCAAAGGGCGCTTGTTCGAAGACACAATGGCCCTGTTTACTGAAGCAGACATCAAGTTATCTACCTCCAAACGCACCTTGCTGACACAATCCAGCAATTTTCCGGTAGAAGTACTGTTCCTGCGCGACGATGACATCCCACAATGTGTGGCCAACGGCGTGGCCGACCTAGGTATTGTAGGAGAAAACGAATTCGTGGAACGTGCCGAAGAAGCGGAAATCGTGCACCGCCTGGGCTTCAGCAAATGCCGTTTGTCACTGGCTATTCACAAAGAAACGGAATACAACGGACTGGAATGGTTCAATCAAAAAAAGATTGCCACCTCCTATCCCAATATCCTGAAAAACTTCCTGACACAACAGCACATTGAAGCCGACATTCACGTCATCACCGGTTCGGTGGAAATTGCTCCGGCCATCGGTCTGGCAGATGCCATCTTCGATATTGTCAGCTCCGGCTCTACCCTTATCAGCAACAACCTGAAGGAGGTGGAAGTGGTAATGAAGAGCGAAGCGCTGCTCATCGGAAACAAGCACATGTCAGACGAAAAGAAGGAAATACTTCAGGAACTGCTGTTCCGCATCAATGCAGTCAAAACCGCTGAAGACAAGAAATACGTGCTGATGAATGTACCGACCGACAAGGTACAGGAAATCGTAACCGTTCTTCCCGGTGTGAAGAGTCCGACCATCATGCCATTGGCTACAGAAGGCTGGAGCAGCATTCACACTGTTCTCGATCAGAAATGTTTTTGGGAAATCATCGGCAAGCTGAAAGCCATCGGTGCACAAGGTATCCTGGTGCTGCCCATAGAGAAAATGATACTTTGATTTTCAGAACCTCATCACAAAGATTGTTACTATGAACATCATTACTTATCCCGAAAGAAATACATGGGCGGACTTACTGAAACGTCCGACGCTTCAAACGGAATCATTGCGGGAAACCGTACTCGAAATATTAAACCGCATCAAATTTGAAGGTGATAAAGCCGTGCTGGAATACGAAGAAAAGTTCGACAAGGTGCGACTGAACTCCCTGTTGGTAAGCGAGGAAGAAATTGCCGAAGCAGAAAAGAAAGTCAGCATCGAACTGAAGGCGGCCATCACACTGGCTTATAACAACATCCGCACATTCCACACCGCACAGGTATTCCAGGGAAAGAAAATCACCACACTTCCGGGTGTAACTTGCTGGCAGAAAGCGGTAGCCATTGAGAAAGTGGGATTGTACATTCCCGGTGGAACAGCTCCTCTTTTCTCCACCGTCCTGATGCTGGCTACTCCGGCACAGATTGCCGGATGCAAGGAAATCATTCTCTGCACTCCTCCTGACAAGGAAGGAAAGATTCATCCGGCCATTCTCTATGCAGCCAAACTGACAGGTATCAGCCGTATCTTCAAAGCCGGCGGGGTACAGGCTATCGGAGCTATGGCCTATGGCACGGAAAGTATTCCCAAAGTATACAAGATATTCGGTCCGGGCAACCAGTATGTCACTGCCGCCAAACAACAGGTTTCCTTGCGCGACGTAGCCATCGACATGCCGGCCGGGCCTTCTGAAGTAGCGGTACTGGCCGATGAAACAGCCAATCCGGTCTTTGTTGCTGCCGATTTACTTTCACAGGCAGAGCACGGCACTGACAGCCAGGCCATCCTGATTACTACCAGCGAAACTTTGCTGAAGGCGGTGACAGAAGAAGTAGAACGCCAGCTGGCCCAACTTCCCCGAAAGGAAATTGCCAGTCGCTCCTTAGCTGCCAGCAAACTGATTTTAGTAAAGAATATGGATGAAGCCGTAGAAATGACCAACGAATATGCTCCCGAGCACCTGATAATCGAAACCAAGGACTACCTGGAAATCAGCGAACGCATTGTCAATGCGGGTTCCGTATTTTTAGGCTATTATTCTCCGGAAAGTGCGGGCGACTATGCTTCGGGCACCAACCATACTCTTCCTACCAACGGTTATGCCAAGGCCTACAGCGGAGTTAGCCTGGACAGCTTCATCCGCAAAATTACCTTCCAGGAAATTACACCCGAAGGTATTGCCATGATTGGTCCGGCCATTGAAGTCATGGCAACCAACGAACAACTCGACGCGCACAAAAATGCAGTATCCGTACGTTTAAATAAGTAACTATGAAACCATTGAAAGAACTTACGCGACCGAATATCTGGGCTCTGAAGCCTTACTCTTCGGCACGCGACGAATATAGCGGGAAAGAGGCTTCCGTATTTCTGGATGCCAATGAAAATCCCTACAATACCCCCAACAACCGTTATCCTGATCCGCTCCAGAGAGAATTAAAAGGCTTGATTGGAAGAGTAAAAAAGGTATCGCCAGACCGCATTTTTTTAGGCAATGGAAGCGACGAGGCTATCGACCTTCCTTTCCGTGCTTTCTGCCGTCCGGGCATTGATAACGTAGTGGCTATCGACCCGACTTACGGTATGTATCAGGTATGTGCCGAAGTAAACGATGTAGAATACCGGAAAGTACAGTTGGATGAAAACTTTCAGTTCAAAGCTGCCGACTTGCTGGCCGCTGCCGACGAACACACTAAACTGATTTTCCTCTGTTCGCCCAATAACCCGACGGGAAACCGTCTGTACCGGGAAGAGATTCTTACCCTGCTTCGCTCATTTGAAGGACTGGTTATTCTGGATGAGGCATACGCTGATTTCTCCAGTGAGGCATCGTTCCTGCAACAACTCGATGAATTTCCAAACCTTATTATTCTTCAGACTTTCTCCAAGGCATGGGGATGCGCCGGTATCCGTCTGGGCATGGCTTTCGCTTCTCAGGAAATCATCAACCTACTGAATAAAATCAAATATCCATACAACGTGAACCGGCTGACCCAGCAGGAAGCCATCCACATGATTGAAAAGCATTATCAGGTACAGCAGTGGGTAGAATCCTTACTTCACGAACGTACCCGTCTCATGCAGGAATTCCAGAAGCTTGCTTGCTGCCGACGTATCTATCCTACTGATGCCAATTTCTTTCTGACACGAGTCAGTGATGCCAAGAAAATCTACAACTACCTGGTGGACAAGGGTATCATCGTCCGCAACCGTAGTAGTGTCACGCTTTGTCAGGACTGTCTGCGCATCACCATCGGCACACGTCCGGAGAACGATACTCTGCTGGAAGCCCTGAAAAACTACAAGGAGGAGGAAGCATGAAAAAAGTATTGTTCATTGACCGCGACGGTACTCTCGTCATCGAGCCGCCCGTAGATTACCAGTTGGATGCATTCGAGAAACTGGAATTCTATCCGAAGGTGTTCCGCAACCTTTACTTTATCCGCCAAAAACTGGATTTTGAGTTTGTCATGGTGACCAACCAGGACGGATTAGGTACTGACTCTTTTCCGGAAGACACATTCTGGCCCGTACACAACCTGATACTTCAGTCATTCAAAAACGAAGGTATTGAATTTGACAACATCCTTATCGACCGGAGTTTCCCGGAAGACAATGCTCCTACCCGCAAGCCACGCACCGGTATGCTCACGGGCTACCTGAACAATCCGGAATACGACTTGGCCGGAAGCTTTGTAATTGGCGACCGCGCAACCGACGTAGAGCTAGCCAAGAACTTAGGCTGCAAGGCCATCCTGCTGCAACCGGATAAAAATCTGCTGAGTGAAAAAGGACTGGAAGACACGTGCGTATTAGCTACCACCGACTGGGACCGCGTGGCAGAGTTTCTTTTTGCCGGTGAACGTACTGCTGAGGTATGCCGCAAAACCAAGGAAACCGATATCCGTATCCGGGTGAACCTGGACGGAAACGGCACTTGCCATATCCATACCGGATTGGGATTCTTTGATCACATGCTGGAACAGATTGGTAAGCACGGCGGCATCGACCTGGACATCCACGTAGACGGTGATCTGGAAGTGGACGAACACCACACCATTGAAGATACAGCCATCGCCCTAGGAGAATGTCTGTACAAAGCATTAGGAAGCAAGAGAGGCATTGAACGTTACGGCTACTGCCTGCCCATGGACGACTGCCAGTGCATGGTTTCGCTCGATTTCGGAGGACGAGCCTGGCTGGTATGGGATGCCACCTTCACCCGCGAAAAGATTGGCGACATGCCTACCGAGATGTTCCTCCATTTCTTTAAATCGCTAAGCGATTCTGCCCGCATGAACCTCCATATCAAAGCCGAAGGAACTAACGAGCACCACAAGATAGAAGGTATCTTTAAAGCCCTCGCCCGCAGCATTAAGATGGCCATACGGCGCGACATTCATCATTTTGAGATTCCTTCCAGCAAAGGATGTATATAAAAAGAAGAAGCATGGAAACCTACAATCGGAATCCATGCTTCTTTGTATTGGTTACGCAAACGTGAAATTACTGTTTCTTAAGCTCCACACCCAGTTGCAGCCCATCATACTGGCTTAACAGCGAACTAGCCGTACTCACCGCAGAATTAGACGACTTGCTTGCTACAGCTCCTGTAATGGTCTGTGCCAGAGACATCAATTTGTCTGCCTTAAACAGCAGACTCATGGCATTTCCTGTAAGACCTTTCGAAACTGTCGCATTTACCTTCAGTCCTAAACGAGTTTTCATCGTCAGTTCCTTGGTATCTGCATTGTAGCTATAAGTTCCATTAACTGTTTTTCCGCCAATCACAGAGGTATACGTACTGTCTTCATTGAAAGTATAAGTCGCCCCCTCTTTGAAGCCCAGTTTTTCCAACACTCCACTCATTTTTTCCTCTACTTGCTTAGTGGCGACTTCACCACCAGCCTTGGCTAACAGGTTATCACTTTCAAATTTACAATCGGGACCCGCATAAGTCCACGTACCTGTCAATGAAGCACTTTCACCCGTTACCTTATTCGCTACCGCATTGGCTACACCCGAAAGAATTGATTTCAGGTCCTGAGCCATTCCATTGGCTGTTCCGGCAATACACAATGCCAGTACCAGCACACTTCTCCATAAAACACTTTTTTTCATCACTCTTCTTATTTTCATTTGGTAGATTCTTCTTCAACAAGTGACTTGCTTCACATGCTTTTCCATCTTAGCAAGCCTTGAAACTCATGTCAAGACCTTTTACAGAATGCGTCAGGGCACCAACAGAGATGTAATCCACTCCACATTCTGCATAGTCACGCAAAGTATCGAAGGTAATACCACCCGATGACTCCAGTTCCACGCGTCCGCCTACCATTTCCACAGCCTTGCGTGTATTTTCCGGAGTAAAGTTATCCAGCATGATACGGTCTACTCCACCCAGGTCGAGTACCTGCTGCAGCTCATCGAAGTTGCGCACTTCAATTTCAATCTTCAAGTCCTTTCCTTTTGCCTTGCAGTATTCCTTGGCACGAGTAATCGCCTTGTCAATACCTCCGGCAAAATCCACGTGATTATCTTTCAACAGAATCATGTCGAACAATCCGATACGATGGTTTACTCCTCCACCGATCTTCACCGCCATCTTTTCAAGGATACGCATGCCCGGAGTTGTCTTACGCGTATCAAGTACCCGAGTCTTCGTTCCTTTCAGACGTTCCACATACTTGTTTGTCATGGTAGCAATACCGCTCATACGCTGCATGATGTTCAGCATCAGACGTTCAGTCTGAAGCAAAGACTGAATCTTTCCTTCTACCACCATGGCCACATCACCCGGTTTTACGTGCGTACCATCTTGAATGAATACTTCCACCTTCATTTCCGGGTCAAAACGATGAAATACTTCTTTGGCCACTTCAATACCAGCCAGGATACCTTCTTCCTTTATCAAAAGTTTTGATTTTCCCATGGCGTCTGCCGGAATACACGACAGTGTAGTATGGTCACCATCACCGATGTCTTCTGCAAATGACAAATCTATCAAACGGTCTATCAAATCTTTTACTACTTTTTCATCCATTGTCTTTCTACTTTTTAAAATTCTAGCATTGGCAAAGGTAGAATTTTATTCGTACTTTTGCAACACAATTATCCGACAAGTATTTTGACTTTTCCCAATCTGAGATTATTTATGTCATTATCATTTTGTACACAATATCCCACAGGCAAATATCATTTGCTAGCTATACTGACAGTAGGTGTTTGGGGAACTACTTTTATTTCGACGAAAGTGCTAATCGAAAACGGACTTTCACCTCATGAAATCTTTTTTCTCCGCTTCCTCATCGCCTACCTGGGTATCTGGAGTATTTCTCCACACAAGCTGCTGGCCAACAGTTGGAAAGACGAACTGCTTTTTCTTGCTACCGGATTGACAGGAGGGGCCCTCTATTTCCTGACGGAAAATACAGCACTCAGCCTGACTCAAACCACCAACGTGGCCTTTATTATCTGCATGACTCCCCTGCTCACAACGGCCCTATCTTTACTTACCGATCGGAAGGAGAAAGCCAGCAAACAACTGATGGCCGGTTCGGTAATCGCACTGTTAGGAGTTGCCCTGCTCATCTTCAATGGCAGCTTTGTATTGAAACTTTCCCCGTTAGGTGATTTTCTTACACTATGCGCAGGCTTGTCGTGGGCCATTTACAGCCTGATTATCCGTAAACTATCAGGACGCTATCCGGCTGTATTCATCACCCGAAAGGTATTTTTTTACGGGATACTGACCGGACTTCCGACCTTTCTCGTACATCCTTTCCAATTTCCACTATCCGGATTTGCTAACCCGGTAATATGGGCTAACCTTTTGTTTCTGGCAGTACTGGCCTCACTCATCTGCTTTGTCGCATGGAACATCGTATTAAAGCAACTCGGTGCCATTCAGTCCTCCAATTATCTTTATTTGAATCCCCTGTTCACCACCATAGCCGCTTCACTCATTCTTGAAGAACAGCTTACGGTGTTTGCCGTGGCAGGCGTCGGTCTGGTATTGGGAGGTGTATACTTTGCAGCCCGTAAATCCTAATTTTTCATCAATATCCAAAAACAGAGACTTCAATGAAATTTGTACTTTTAGTTGTAGGTAAGACAGTAGAGAAACATTACATCACGGCCATTGCTGACTATGTGGAACGTGTGAAACATTACGCTTCATTCGATATGGAAGTAATTCCTGAACTCAAAAACACCAAGAGCCTCAGCATGGACCAGCAAAAAGAAAAAGAAGGTGAAGCCATTCTGAAAGCCTTGCAACCGGGCGATGTAGTGGTACTACTTGACGAACATGGAAAAGAATTCCGCTCCATCGAGTTTGCCAACTGGATAGAGCGGAAAATGCATACCGTAAACAAGCGGCTGGTGTTCATCATAGGCGGACCTTACGGATTCTCTCCTTCCGTCTATCAGGCTGCCCAGGAAAAGATTTCCCTTTCCCAAATGACATTTTCGCACCAGATGATACGGCTTATCTTCGTAGAACAGCTTTACCGGGCCATGACCATTCTGAACAACGGCCCTTACCACCACGAATAAACCGGTTATCTCAACCGCAGAATATCGCCTACTTTCGGAGCCGGTGAATCTGGCTCCATCTTATTCAATTTATACAGATTTTTCAAACGGATACCGAATTTCTGGGAAATAGAATACATGGAATCTCCCTGACGCACCACGTACACAATGTATTCCTTTGTCGCCCGACGACGTTTCTTCTCCAGATACACAATTTCTCCTCCCATGAACTGGTAGTCCTTCGGCAGTTCGTTGTAAGTGCGCAGTTTCTTTTTGCTGATGCCCAATTCATCCGATAGTTTCTCAAACGTATCCCCCCGACGGGCGATAATGTACACCATATCATTAGCCAAATACGGCTGATGCGGATTAGGAAATTCTTCTGCCCATTCTAACCCTTTCTTACTATCATAGCGATCCAAATCGTACAACTCAATAATATTTATCAGACGATCAGCATAACGCGGGTCAGTGGCATAACCTGCCTTCTTCAAGCCACGTGCCCATCCCTTGTAATCCGTAATCTTCAAACGAAACAAAAAGGCATAACGTGCTCCCGTACGCAAGAATTTGGAATGATCACGATACGAATCCTTGGCATGACGATAAGCCCGGAAACACTCATTCGGCGCATCATCATCGGCACGTACTGTCCGTCCGTCCCAGCTCCGTCCACATTTGATACCGAAATGGTTGTTCGACTTGCGAGCCAGTTCACTTCGTCCGGCTCCTGACTCCAGCAGTCCCTGTGCCAGCGTGATACTAGCCGGAATATGATAACGCTTCATCTCCTCCACTGCAATTTTATGATACTGCCGGATGTAATCTTCGTACGCCTTATTCTTGCGCTGAGCTGCTCCCAAAGAGAGTGCCATCCCTGCCAGACAGCACACCAAAATATATTTCAATGATTTCATGCAGTTCTTCTTTACCGTTTAACGTACAAAGATAAACGATTCACCACAGAAGCTTACGGGCAAACACTTAAAAATACAGAAAAACAGGGAGAAAAGCATTTTTTTACTTATATTTGTTTACCAACTACAAAAACAAAAGCCATGAAAGAAATCAAACTTGAAATTCGTATCTACTCCTTGCAATACGATGAACTTACCCCACAAGACCGTGAACTGATGGACAAAGCCAAAGAAGCCACCTCACGCAGTTATGCGCCTTACTCCAAATTCTCAGTCGGTGCCGCTGCCCTGCTGAAGAACGGGGTGATTGTGACGGGCACGAATCAGGAGAACGCGGCCTACCCTTCCGGTTTATGTGCCGAACGCACTACACTGTTTTATGCCAATTCCCAGTATCCCGACCAGCCTGTGCTGACACTAGCCATCGCCGCCCGAAGTGAATCTGGCTATCTCGATACACCGATTCCTCCTTGTGGAGCCTGCCGGCAGGTATTACTGGAAACTGAACAGCGCTACCAGCAGCCTATGCGTATTTTGCTATATGGAGAAAAAGCGATTTACGAGATAGACGGAACCAAAGATTTATTACCCTTATCTTTCGGCGGGGAGTTTTTGAAATAAACTCCCTCACCCTACCACATAACGGGCATACTTTCCAGTCAACCGGCGAAGCAAAATCACCAGTCCCCATGATACAAGGAAAGCAACTACCGCAGCAAACGGTATCTGCAATCCGACAGGCACGTGACACATACGGGCCAGCACTACGCTCGGACCGGTGAAGAAATAATGAATCATATACACTCCAAAACCGCATACCGTCAGATTGGCAAGGGCTTTCTGTATTGGCTGACTATTTACTCGGACTTTCTTGCAAAGCATGAACAACGGAATGGTTATCAGCACCACGTTCGGTGAACAATAATAGAAGAAAAGTTCGAGCTGTTCTTCCGTGCAGTCGGGTGATGCGGTCATGTGACGGAAACCGAAGAACGTGACACAGAAACCTACGACAAACATGGGGATTCCCCATCCCAGTGTTTTTGCCAGACTCCATTCCGTGTGACGGAGATAATGTCCTAACAGCAGATAACCGTTGAATCCTGCAAACATATAGAGCATATAAAACTCGTTCCAGGAACAGGAACCCCAAATGTAAGGCCCTACAAATTCTCTGTAATAAGGAACGAAAAGCGTCACACCCCAAGCCACAAGGAACCACCGCTGTGCTTTCCGACTGGCTTTTTCCACCCAGGCAGAAAATACCGGCATGTACAGATACAGCCCGATAAGCAGATAAATGTACCACATGTGCACGTCCAGCAAAGAGAAGTTGAACGGCATCTGTGCAATGTATCCCAACGATACATCGAGCGACTGGCGCATCACTTCCTCACCCGAATACGGGAAAAAATCAAGAATAACTTCCGGAGCGACTCCCATCAACCCTGTAATCCATGGGAAAAGATTGTAAATGACCGACCAAATAAGGAAAGGCCAGAACACACGCCCGATGCGTTTACGATAGAACGGAGCCACCTCCCCTTTTACCGGCAACAGCAAGGCTCCTGTAATCATCACAAACAAAGGCACACACGGACGAAGTAAGGAACTGTACACGGCACCCCACCACTTGATTTCCGCAATATTGGCCGGAGGTTCTCCCGGATAGAAGTTAAACGGGTCTGCCGAATGGCAGCATACTACAGTGAACATGGCTACCAGACGAACCACGTTGAGCCCATAATAACTAACTGATAATTTGAAGATTATACCTATATTTTCATAATATCCCAAAGGAGTCCTGACGAACAGAAAAAAAACGCAAGTGCGTTTCCACAAAAACGTACTTGCGCTTTAAGTAAAACGCCTAAGCGTTTTGATCAAAACGTCCTTGCGTTTCGGATAAAACGTACTTACGTTTTCTTCCAAACGCAAAGGCGTTTTTTGAGTCTTATTTATCGCCGTACATACGGGCACGCATTTCCTTGATATGGTCGGATGAAATATACTCGTCGTAGCTCATCATCTTATCGATGATTCCGTTCGGAGTCAGCTCGATGATACGGTTGGCCACGGTTTCGATGAACTCATGGTCGTGTGAGGCAAAGAGCACATTTCCCTTGTAAATCTTCAGGTTGTTGTTGAACGCCTGAATAGATTCCAAGTCCAGGTGGTTGGTCGGAGTATCCAGAATCAGACAGTTGGCATTACGTAACTGCATGCGGGCAATCATACAACGCATCTTCTCACCTCCCGACAGCACGCTGACTTTCTTCATCACCTCTTCACCGGAGAACAACATACGGCCGAGGAAGCCTTTCATCTCCACTTCATTGCCCTGACCGTACTGACTCAACCAGTCTACCAGGTTCAGGTCGCAGTTGAAATAATCCGTATTATCCAGCGGCAAGTAAGCCGTAGTAATGGTTACTCCCCAGTTATAGTGTCCGGCCTGTGCTTTACGGTGTCCGTTGATAATCTCAAACAAGGCCGTCATGGCACGCGGGTCGCGGCTCAGGAAGACAATCTTGTCGCCCTTCTCCACGTTGAAGTTCACATCATTGAAAAGCACTGTTCCTTCTTCCGTTTCGGCACGCAGTCCGGAAACCTCCAAAATCTGGTTACCCGGTTCACGGTCCATCGTAAAGATGATACCCGGATATTTACGAGAAGACGGCTTGATTTCATCCACATTCAGTTTCTCCAGCATCTTCTTACGGCTGGTAGTCTGCTTGGATTTCGCTACATTGGCAGAGAAACGACGGATAAATTCTTCCAGTTCCTTACGTTTTTCTTCTGCCTTGGCCTTCTGGTTCTGCTGCTGACGGAGAGCCAGCTGGCTGGATTCATACCAGAAGCTATAGTTACCGGCAAAGAGGTTCACCTTGCCGAAGTCGATGTCCACCGTATGCGTACATACAGAGTCAAGGAAGTGACGGTCGTGGCTTACCACCAGCACGGTATGTTCAAAGTTAGAAAGGTATTCTTCGAGCCAGGTCACCGTATCCATATCCAGGTCATTGGTCGGCTCGTCGAGCAACAGGTTGTCCGGATTTCCGAAAAGCGCCTGTGCCAGCATCACGCGCACCTTTTCCTTACCACTCAAATCACCCATCAGCGTGTAGTGCTTGTCTTCTTTTATGCCCAGCCCGCTCAGCAGGATAGCTGCATCGCTCTCGGCATTCCAGCCTTCCAATTCGGCAAACTTTTCTTCCAGTTCGGCTGCCTTGATACCGTCTTCATCGGTAAAATCTTCCTTGGCATACAGAGCCTCGCGCTGCTTCATGATGTCCCAAAGGATGGTGTGTCCCATCAGTACGGTATCGAGCACCGTGTGGGCATCAAACTTAAAGTGGTCCTGGCTCAACACCGAAAGACGTTCGCCCGGTCCCAGGGTAATGCTACCCTTAGTAGGGTCCAGCTCGCCTGAAATCACTTTCAGGAACGTAGACTTACCGGCACCATTGGCTCCGATAATACCATAGATATTACCATTCGTGAACTTCAGGTTCACGTCATTATACAACACTCTTTTACCAAATTGAACGGCTACATTTGAAACTGTTATCATCTGTTTTTTCTACCTTTTTTGAATTATGGCACAAAGATAATATAAAAATATGAGATACAGTATAAAGGAGAAGAGGAGGTTTCATTTCAGATTGACAAGTACCGCACACCTTACGAAATCAGAACCAGTCCTTCAATTCCGAAGCCTTGGCCTTGCTGATGATGATTTTCTCGGGCACCGGCACTTTCAGGTTGATGGCCAGCCGTCCGTTGAACCACAGGCTGATGTCGGATACGGCCTTTCGCGACACGATAAACTGTCGGTTGGCCCGGAAGAAATCGTGCGGATTCAATTGCTCGGCCAGTTCGTCGAGCGACTGGGAGAAGACAAATTCTTTTCCCTCACTGTCTACCGCCTTGACCAGCCCGTTGGAAATATAGAAATACTGGATGGCCTCCACCGATACGGGCAGAAGTTTATCCCCCTTCACCGGCACCAGAAAATGCGTCTTGTAATTCTCTTCCTTTTTCAAGCTACGGATGATGGCCGACAAGTCAGGCTGTTTTTCTTCCTTCACCTGTCCGCCCAGCAATTCCAGTTTGTACATGGCCTCCCGCAAATCAGTCCGGCTGATGGGCTTGAGCAGATAGGCCACACTGTTCACCTTAAAGGCGCGCAAGGCATATTCATCGCAGGCCGTAGTAAAGATGATGGGGCACGTAATGTCTACCTGCGCACAGATGTCGAAGGCTGAGCCGTCTGCCAGATGGATGTCCATAAACACCGGCTCCGGCATGGGATGCGTGCGAAACCACTCCACCCCGTCGAAAATACTGTCCACTTCGCCGACGATTTCAAAATCGGTGTCCACTTCCTGCATCACGGCCTTCAAGTTACGCAAAGCCGCTTTCTCATCTTCTATAATCAAAGTCTTCCCTCCCCGTTTGGGCTGAAGCGGATTACTCACCTCCACCGTGTCACCTTCGGCTATCACAGACACTGTCAGCGGACGGCGGTTACTGATTTCATTGTGCTTCACGGCATTCTCCACCAATAACTGCAGAGCCATGGGTGGCAGTTTCCGTAACATCAGTTCCGGAACGGGCTATTTTAGAGCGGTCATACTTCACCAACAATTGCGGAAGTCCCATGGTCTGCTCCACCAACACATCAGCAGCTCCAGGCACCTGTTCCACAAATTTCGCAGCTTCTTTGGCCTTGGCATACAACTCAGTCATATCCTCTCCATACAGTTTGATAGCAATGTCGGCTTTGGCACCCGTCATCAACTCATTGAAACGCTGGCTGAAGTTGAATTCTGTCCCTTCTACTGTTTCCAATGACTTCTTCATCTTCTCTACCATCTCTGCCCGACTGCCGGCCGATGTCCATTCGCTGAAAGGCTTCATCACAATCATCACATCAGCATCCTCTACCGCCATCGGGTCGGTCGGGACCTCTGCAGTACCAATCTTGGCGACCACATGCTTGATTTCCGGGAAATCCTGCTTCAGTTTCTTTTCAGCCTCAAGCGACACCTCGATGCTGCGGCTCAATGAACTACCTGCCGGAAGCGTCATCTGCATGGCAAAGTCACCTTCGTCAAGAGTTGGAATAAACTCGGCGCCCAAGCGGGTAAACAGGAAGAACGAGAGTATTAATAAGGTAAAGGCTGACACCAGCGTACCCCATACATGCGAAAGGCAGAAGTCCAGTGTACGGCGATATACACGGTTCAATTTCTCAAAAAAGCGGTCGGCCAATGTCGGTTTTACCGATACCGTACGCTTCAGGAGCAAGGAAGCCATCATCGGCACATAAGTCAGCGACAGCAGCAAAGCACCGATAATACAGAACACCAGCGTCTTGGCCATCGGCGTAAAGTATTTTCCTTCGATTCCGGTCAAAGTCAATATAGGGAAGAACACAATCAGAATAATCAAAACGGCAAACGTGGCGCTTCGTACGACATTGCCAGCTCCTTTCTCCACCTCTGCATCCATTTCTTCTTTGCTGAGGGTACGTCCCATCAACCGACGACCGTAGATATGTGCCAGAATTCCTTCCAATATCACAATGGAACCGTCTACCACAATACCAAAGTCGGATGTAATACGCACGGTTTACCTTTTCTATATAACTACCTCCGGTATTCTGGTTGTTGCGGCTCAATGCATCGTACACATCGCTGATGGTGATATTGAGCGAATACAAAGTATCCGGGTCGACAGCCACTTCATATTGCTTCAGGTATCCTCCGAAACTGTTGATTTCCACAATACCCGGAATACCCGAAAGCTGTCTTTTCACAATCCAGTCTTGAATGGTACGCAACTCCATGGCATCATACTTGTCTTCATACCCAGGAGCTACTTTCAGTACATACTGGTAGATTTCACCCAAACCGGTGGTAATGGGCATCATCTCCGGCACACCCAACTCCGAAGGTATTTCTCCGGCCACGGTTTGTATCTGCTCATTCACCAGCTGACGGGCATCCAGCGTGGGCACACTTTCCTTAAACACCACGGTCACCAGCGACAAGCCGAAACGGGAACGGAACGAATTTCCTCCACATTCATGATGTTGCTCATGGCCACTTCTATCGGAAAAGTAATCAACTGTTCCACCTCCTGCGGGGCCAAAGTGGGCGACACGGTAACAATCTGTACCTGATTATTGGTAATGTCGGGCACTGCATCGATGGGCAATGTCAGCATTGAATAAATGCCCCCAATCATTAAAAACAAGGTTGTCAGCACGACAAACAGTTTTTTTCGAATTGAAAAACGGACTATTTTCTTAAACATTTTCTTGTGTATTGATTGATGATGGAAACAAAATTACCTCACACCGCCCGATAAAAACCCAACAAACGTACGAAGCTGACAAATCAAGGGTTGAACTAACCTATCAGAATGATGAAATGCCAAAACCGGGAGTGCACGTGTAATCTTCGTCTTTTCTATGTCAGTGTGGCAGTTTTTTATTATTTTTGCAGCCAATTTGAATAAAACTGCCATTAAGGCACGAAATTTGTTGGAAGGGAAAGAAAACTATTCAAACGAAAATAAAAACCATTAAGATATGAACAACGAAAATAAAAATCCGAACGTGGAAGAAGAATTGAAAAAGCAGTCACAAGAAGCTACCGAGAATGAACAAACGACTTCCGAAGCATCAGAAGCACAGGAAAATGCCTCTTCAGAAGAAAAGGAACTGACCGCAGAAGAAAAGTTGGGAAAAGAACTGGAAGAAGCTCAGAAAGTCATCGACGAGCAGAAAGACAAATACCTGCGTCTGTCTGCTGAATTCGACAACTTCCGCAAACGTACCTTAAAGGAAAAAGCCGAATTAATCAAAAACGGAGGAGAAAAGGCCATCAATGCTATCCTGCCGATTCTGGACGACTTGGAACGTGCACTGCAGAACATGCAGAAGGCAGAAGACGTGAAAGCCATTTACGAGGGAGTGGAACTGATTTATCAGAAGTTCCTGAAGAACCTGCATCAGGAAGGCTTGGAAAAGATGGAACCTGTGGGCGAAGCATTCGATACTGACTTCCATGAAGCTGTGGCTTTGGTACCTGCTCCAAGCGAAGAACAGAAAGGCAAGGTCTTGGATTGTGTACAAACCGGATATAAACTGAACGAAAAAGTCATCCGCCATGCAAAAGTGGTGGTTGCCCAATAATAAACAGGTATAGTCATGGCGAAAAGAGATTATTATGAAGTGCTGGGGGTTGCCAAAACAGCCACGGCAGACGAAATAAAGAAGGCCTACCGAAAGAAGGCCATCCAATATCATCCGGACCGCAACCCGGGTGATAAGGAAGCGGAAGAGAAGTTCAAGGAAGCCGCAGAGGCTTACGAAGTATTGAGCAACCCGGACAAGCGTTCACGCTATGACCAGTTCGGTTTTGCCGGCGTAGACGGTGCAGCCGGAGGTGGAAGTGGCTTTGGCGGATTTGGTGGCCAAGGCATGTCTATGGACGATATTTTCTCTATGTTCGGCGATATTTTCGGCGGACACGGAGGATTCGGCGGATTCAGCAGCGGATTTGGTGGCGGAGGCCAGTCACGTCAGCGGAAATTCCGTGGTTCTGACTTGCGCGTAAAGGTCAAACTGAACCTGAAGGAGATTTCAACTGGGGTTGAAAAGAAATTCAAACTGAAGAAATACGTAGAATGCAGCCACTGCCATGGTACAGGAGCGGAAGGTGACGGAGGTACAGAAACTTGTCCTACCTGTCACGGAACGGGTAGCGTAACTCGCACACAGCAGAGCATTTTCGGCATGATGCAGACACAGTCTGTATGTCCGCAGTGCGGCGGTGAAGGTAAAATCATCAAGAACAAGTGTAAAGAATGCAACGGTGAAGGAGTGGTTTACGGTGAAGAAGTGGTAACCGTGAAGATTCCGGCCGGCGTGGCTGAAGGCATGCAGGTGACCATCAACGGAAAAGGTAATGCCGGAAAGCACAACGGGGTACCGGGCGACTTGCTGGTATTGATTGAGGAAGAAAAGCATCCGGAGCTCATCCGTGACGAAAGTGACTTGATCTACAACCTTCTGCTGAGCGTACCAACCGCAGCATTAGGAGGTACGGTAGAAATTCCGACCATCGATGGAAAGGCAAAAATCAAGATTGAGTCTGGCACACAGCCGGGTAAAGTACTTCGCTTACGCGGCAAAGGTCTGCCCAACATCAACAGCTACGGCTACAACACCGGTACAGGCGACTTGCTGGTAAATATCAGCGTCTACATTCCGGAAACGTTGACAAAAGAAGAGCGTCAGGCACTGGAAAAATGGCAGGAAGCAGAGAACTTCAAGCCAAATACAAGCCTGAAAGAAAAAATCTTCAAGAAATTCAGAAGTTTATTCGATTAAGCAACTGCTTTTCAGATACAAGAAAGGACTGTCTCCCCTACAGGTGGAGTCAGTCCTTTCTGCATTTAAACACGATTCCTGCAAGTCGCCGATTTCGGCCAGAAGCCTTTTCCCAGTACCTCCGAAGAAGTACTGAAAAGAGAACAAGACATTTCAGATTCTGCCCAGTCCACACCGTCTTTTTTATCCAAATAAAATTTAAACCAAAACTAAAAAGAGATAACAGCCTAAATAGCAGTGACATTTTTTGTATTTTTGAAGTAACAAAAAAAATGAAAGTCATGAAAAAATATATCTTGCTGCTGACATTGTTCTGTCCGTTACTCGTTTGGGCACAGACAGAAAATCCGAAGTCGCTTCCTTCCGCCTCCCTTTCCACGACATTGCATGCAGAACAGCTCATGGCTAAGGATACACTCAGTGTACCCCTACCCGCTCCTGTTCCGCAGCATTACCTATACTCTCCCTTCGATATGTATGGCATTACTCCGTTCAATTACGGCTATGCCACCTGGGAGCTGCATAAAGGATTCAATGCGTCCATCGGCATGAGTGTCACTTTCAGTCCGAGCAAATACGCTCCTTCCGGAGTGGGTTTCGGTCAGGATGCCGCATTCTTGTACGCCGTACCGTTGAACAAGCGTTTCAGCGTAGCAGGCGGATTGTATGCCAGCAACTTCAACTGGGGGGGCATCAACTACCGTAATGTAGGAATTACTGGCATTGCTGCGTTTAAAGTCAACGAGCGTATCAGTCTGTATGCCTATGGCAACAAGTCGCTCATGCCGAAACGTTCACCCTATTACTATCCCATGCCTAATTTCGCTCCCGACCGGATTGGAGGAATGATCAATTTCAAGTTTAATGAAAGCAGCTCCATTAGTATCGGAGTGGAAGGAATCAAGTATCCACAAGGGGCTTACTGGTAAATGAAATCGTAAAAAGATAGGTTATCCTGATAAAAATGATGATATTTGCAGCTGTTTTTAAAAAGCAGAAATCATGAATTATCAGGAAACACTTACCTACTTATATAATAGTGCCCCTCTGTTTCAGCAAGTGGGCAAAGATGCCTACAAAGAGGGGTTAGACAACACGTATGCGCTGGATGACTACTTCCATCACCCTCACCGCAAATTCCATACGATTCACGTGGCAGGAACCAACGGGAAAGGTTCTTGTTCGCATACATTGGCTGCCATTCTACAGGCTGCAGGCTATAAAACCGGACTTTATACTTCTCCTCATCTAGTGGATTTCCGTGAGCGTATCCGCGTAAACGGTACTCCGGTAAGCCAGGAATTTGTCATCGATTTTGTAGAAAAGCACTGTGCTTTCTTCGAACCGCTCCACCCTTCTTTCTTTGAACTGACCACCGCCATGGCATTCACTTATTTCGCTGAACATCAGGTGGATGTAGCCGTTATAGAGGTTGGCCTTGGAGGAAGACTGGACTGCACCAACATCATTCAGCCCGACCTGTGTGTCATTACCAACATTAGTTTCGACCATGTACAGTTTTTAGGCAATACCCTGGAAAAAATTGCTTCAGAAAAGGCAGGCATCATTAAAGAAGGTACTCCGGTTGTAATCGGTGAAACCACCCCCGAAACCCGCCCTGTCTTCCAAGCTAAGGCAACTGCCGTAGGAGCGCCCATTGTATTTGCCGAAGACGAACGCCTGCTCATCCATGCGACCCGCAACGAAGCGATGCATTACGTCTACCAAACAGCTGATTACCCTCAACTGGAGGGTGAACTGGGAGGCTTATGCCAGCTAAAGAACACCAATACCCTACTCTCAGCTATCCGCCAGCTTCGTCATGCAGGGTATAATCTGTCAGAAGAGAATGTGCGTGAAGGCTTCCTTCATGTCTGCGAACTAACCGGTCTGATGGGACGCTGGCAGAAATTAGGTGAGAAACCGACCATTATCTGCGATACCGGACACAATACGGGAGGCATGCAATACATTACCGAACAACTCAGACATCAGACTTATAAAACCTTACATATTGTCATCGGCATGGTGAACGATAAGGATGTGAGTGGCGTATTGTCCATGTTGCCTAAAGATGCACGATATTATTTCACGCAAGCCAGCGTGAAACGAGCTCTTCCCTACCAGCAGATGAAAGCACTGGCCGAGACCTTCAATTTGCACGGAGAAGCCTACCCCCATGTGAAAGAAGCCTTCGAAGCAGCCAAGGAACAGGCCCAGCCGGACGATCTTATTTTTGTGGGAGGAAGCAGTTTTATTGTGGCCGATTTACTTTCTTTAAACAATTAAAGAACGTTCTTTCTTCGGAAATGTTTGGGTATATTGAAGAAAATCTTTTTATTTGCACAACAAAATAATGTGTGAACTAAAAGATTTTAATAATATGAACAACACATTTTACAAAGAAAATAATTTAAGTGGCTTAAAAAGAGCAGATTTTCAAAAAATTGTAGACGGCAAAGAGACAGATTTGTTTATTCTTTCTAACCAGCAAGGTGCCGAAGTAGCAATTACAAACTATGGGGGAGCAATCTTAACTGTGATGGTACCGGACAAAAACGGTAAACTGGCCAATGTGGTACAGGGACATGACAGTATCGACAATGTAATCAATAGTCACGAACCTTTCCTGAGTACATTAATCGGACGCTATGGCAACCGTATTGCGAAAGGCAGTTTCCTGATGAACGGACAAGAACATAATTTGACCATCAATAATGGTCCTAACTCCCTGCATGGAGGTCCGACTGGTTTCCATGCCCGTGTATGGGATGCCAAACAGGAAGATGAACATAGCGTAACGCTGCACTATCTCTCTAAAGATGGGGAAGAAGGTTTCCCAGGCAATCTGGATGTCACAGTTACTTATACGCTGACAGGACAAAACGAACTGGTCATCACTTACGTAGCCAACTGCGACAAGAAGACCATTATCAACCTGACAAACCACGCATTTTTCAGCCTGGCAGGTTTGAACAATCCAACTCCGACCGTAGACAATAACATCGTCACAATCAACGCAGATTTTTATATTCCAATAGACGAAGTATCTATCCCTACAGGAGAAATATTGAAGGTAGAAGGTACTCCGATGGACTTCCGTACACCGCACACAGTGGGAAGCCGTATCAATGAACCGTTCCAGCAGCTCATCAACGGAGCCGGATACGACCATTGCTACGTGCTGAACAAACGCGAAACGGAAGCTTTGGTATTTGCGGCTAAATGCGTAGAACCGGAAAGCGGACGTTCACTGGAAGTTTATACTACAGAGCCGGGGGTACAAGTATACACAGCCAACTGGCACAATGGTTTCACTGGATACCACGGTGCTACATTCCCGGCAAGAAGCGCCATCTGCTTTGAAGCACAGCACTTCCCTGACTCACCCAACAAAGGACACTTCCCGTCAGTCGTACTGAAACCGGAAGATACCTACCATCAGGTAACTATCTATAAGTTCGGAGTTGAAAAATAAAAATCTAATTCTTTAATTAACCTATAACAAACTAACACCTTTAAACAACATGTCACAACAACAAAAAAGCTATTTGTTACCCATAGTAATGATGTTCGCATTGTTTGCTATGATTTCTTTCGTAACCGGTTTGCCGGCTCCATTCGGAGTTATCGTACAGAGTGAATTTGGAGCTACCAATCTGGAAGCTACACTCGGATTCGCTGCGAACTTCATTGCATACGCATTTATGGGTATTCCTTCGGGACTTCTTTTACAGAAAATCGGATACAAGAAAACAGCATTGATTGCTATTGCTGTAGGATTCATTGGTGTAGGTATTCAGGCATTGGCCTCTAAAGGCGGATTCTCTGTATATTTGGCTGGAGCCTTCATCTCTGGTTTCTCTATGTGTATGCTGAACACAGTGGTTAACCCGATGCTGAACACTTTGGGTGGCGGCGGCAAGAAAGGAAACCAGCTTATCCAAACTGGTGGTTCACTGAACTCTTTGTCAGCTACTATCGTTCCGGTATTGGTAGGTTACCTGATGGGTGCCAACGTAGAAGAACGTACTATCGCTAAGGCTTTGCCGGCACTTTACATTGCCATGGCTATCTTCGCCATCGCGTTCCTGGTACTTTTCTTCATGGCAATCCCTGAACCAAGCTTGTCTAAGGCAAACAAGAGCAAAGGCGAACACAGTCCGTTGTCTTTCCGTCACTTCAAGTTAGGAACTATTGCCATCTTCGTTTACGTAGGTATTGAAGTAGGTGTTCCTCACTTTGCAAACTTGTTTATGACTGCACAAGTGAATGAAGGTGGTCTGGGTATCGATCCGGCCATTGCAGGTTCTATCGTAGGAACTTACTGGTTCCTGATGCTTATCGGTCGTCTGATTGGTGCTTCACTCGGAGCTCAGTTCAGTAGTAAAGCCATGTTGACCGTAGCTTCTATTCTCGGATTGATTTTGATTGGTATTGCTTTCGTAACTCCGTTGAGCAGCGTAGTCAACATGCCGGTATTCAAAAGCGGAGCTAGCCTGTCATTCGGACTGGAAGCTGTTCCTGTCAGCGTAATGTGTATGGCACTCTGCGGACTCTGTACTTCAATCATGTGGGGTGGTATCTTCAACCTGGCTGTAGAAGGACTGGGTAAATACACAGAAGCTGCTTCCGGAATCTTCATGGTAATGGTTTGCGGTGGTGGATTGCTTCCGTTGTTACAAGGTGGAGTAGCCGACTCAGCAGGTTACCTGAACAGCTTTATCGTAATTGCAGCCGCATTGGCATACTTGTTGTTCTATGCGTTGATCGGATGCAAGAATGTGAACAAAGACATTCCGACTGAATAAAAAAAGACATAAGGATGAAGGATGGATTCATTCTTCATCCTTTCTTGTTTATATACCAGAATTTATTAACCTTTAATTTTTATCATTATGGACATAGAATTTGTAAGAAGCCGCTTTATCAAGCATTTCGACGGTACAACAGGCTCAGTATATACTTCTCCGGGACGAATCAACCTGATTGGTGAGCACACTGACTACAATGGAGGTTTTGTATTCCCGGGAGCTGTAGACAAAGGTATGGTAGCTGAAATCAAACCGAACGGAAAAGATAAAGTTTGCGCTTATTCTATCGACTTAAAAGATTACGTAGAATTCGGATTGAACGAAGAAGATGCTCCGAAAGCAAGCTGGGCACGTTATATCTTTGGTGTTTGCCGTGAAATGATCAAACGCGGAGTTGACGTAAAAGGCTTTAATACTGCATTTGCAGGTGATGTACCTCTGGGTGCAGGTATGTCTTCTTCTGCAGCATTGGAATCTACATACGCATACGCATTGAACGATTTGTTCGGCGACAACAAAATTGATAAATTCGAACTGGCTAAAGTAGGTCAGGCTACAGAACACAACTACTGTGGAGTAAACTGCGGTATCATGGACCAATTTGCTTCTGTATTCGGTAAAGAAGGTCACCTGATTCGTTTGGACTGCCGCTCACTGGAATACCAGTACTTCCCATTCAGACCGGACGGATACCGTTTGGTATTGGTTGACTCTGTAGTAAAACATGAACTGGCATCTTCTGCATACAACAAACGCCGTCAGAGCTGCGAAGCTGTTGTAGCTGCTATCAAGAAGAATCACCCGACTGTAGAATTCCTGAGAGACTGCACAATGGATATGCTGAACGAAGTAAAAGCTGAAGTTTCTGAAGAAGACTACATGCGTGCTGAATATGTAATCGAAGAAATCCAGCGTGTACTCGACGTATGCGATGCATTGGAAAGAGGCGACTACGAAACAGTAGGACAGAAAATGTATGAAACTCACCATGGTATGAGCAAACTGTATGAAGTAAGCTGCGAAGAGCTCGACTTCCTGAACGATATTGCTTTTGACTGTGGAGTTACTGGTTCACGCGTAATGGGCGGTGGATTCGGTGGATGTACCATCAACCTGGTTAAGAATGAATTGTACGAAACATTCATTTCTACAGCAAAAGAACGCTTCAAAGAAAAATTCGGTCGCAGCCCGAAAGTATACGATGTAGTTATCAGCGACGGTTCACACAAAGTTTGCTAATCTATATCCATCATAACATAAAAAAAGCACGAATTTCGGTTCGTGCTTTTTTTATGATATATACTCGACAAAATCAATCGCCACGATAATAATACAGTAATGAATGCCGTGCAATAAAGTCCGCATTCAGTTTCACCAGCATCTTCTCTCCTACTTCAGGCAATTCTGCATCGGGCAGCAAGTTTTTCTCAATGCAATAATGCAGTAAATCAGGTGGGCAAAGCATCTCTTCCGTCAACATACGGAATGCATTTTGCGAAGCCTCTTCCTGATCGTAATAAGGATTTTCCGTGTCAGCGATGTATTCACACACATCCTTTGCCAGTAAGAGTCCTTTCTGTTCATCCACCATCAACACAAAGTTCCGGCAATTCTTCATCTGCGGCAAGGTGTGATTCTCATCATCCGGCCACTGCAGAATCTCTACCAGAAAGCGTTTCAATGACGCATAGCCATTGAGATAAATAATTTTCCGTCCGCCAGTCCACAAGGTAAATAGACGATAAATCTCCGCATTCTTCTGCAGAATACTTTCCGGCATTTCCTTTTCCTCCTGATACAGACGAGGAAACGATTTCCAGCACGCCGCCTGCTTACCAGCCAACAACTCAATCCATTCGTGAAGGAACAACGCCAAAGGACCCGTAGGGATAATAAAACGGTCATCCGGTGCCACCCGTTCAATATAAGGCAGCATAGAAGGTTCCGTAAGGTAAGTGTGCCCGAAAAGCCATGACAAATTCCGGTCAGCCTCTTTTTCATCTGCATAGCCGGCAAAATAATCCTTCAGCAACTCATTCTCCGGAGCCACCTCATAAGCTTCCTCCAGTAAAGGCAGAAAAGCCTGTGCCAGTTTTAAGATTGAGGTATCCAGCGGATTCACATACCCATGCGAGTAAGGAGCCTTTTGCCATGTATTCCAGATAATGAAACGTACGTCCTCCAGGTTTACCTCTCCTTTTATATAATCTGTTCCCGTGGGATAGAATGGAAGGCACCTGCCATATAAACGGGCATGAGCAGTGGCAAATCCTTGCCACAATCCCAGGCCGGAAATGATGTCTTCCAGATAAGCCGCCACATACAAACTTAAATTCTTGCGAAACGTCTCAGGCAATTCCTCCAAATGACATGCCGCATAAAGTTTGTTGGCCAACTCCACAAAAAACGTATCTGAAGAACAAACTGTCGTATACGGATGAATAGCCAGCCAGTCGTTCAAATAAATCACATTCTTTTTCATATATATTCGTTGAATAATCAGTTTCGAGTAAAAAGCGTCACAAGCAGTGAAATCAGTGTCAGGCCGATTCCTACACATACCACTCCGGTCCAGCCCCAAGCGTGCCAGAATGTACCGGCCAGAAAGGTTCCCAGTGAGCCACCCACAAAATAAGTCGTCATAAAGATGGTATTCACCCGGTTGGTCGCCTTGGGAGCCTGCGACAACGCACAGGTTTGGTTACCTATCTGCACACATTGCATACCGATATCTATCACAATAATTCCCACAATAATTCCCACAATAAAACCTAAATAAGAATTCTGGAAAATAAACATGATTATCCAGGCTGCAATGATGAGCGAACAACCAACAAAAGTAAAGAACCGCACTCCAAACTTATGTACCAGACTCCCAACAAAAGAAGCTGTCAACGCACCGGCCACTCCACACAGTCCCAACATGCCGATGATGTTATTTCCTGCATAAAACGGTTCTCCACTCAACTTAAAGGCCAGGCACGCCCACAACGCCAGAAAACTACCAAAACAAAGTCCGGCCCGTGCAGAAACCAAACGGATAGTAGAATTGTCCCGATACAGCGTAAAAAGCGATTTCATCAGTCCTTTGTACGTACCTTTGAAATTTAGCGGCATATCCGGCAACACCCGAACTACCACAAAAATACAAAGCAACATGATGACGGCTGCAATATAATACATCGTACGCCATCCCCAATATTCTCCTACAAAACCACTGATTACCCGTGAGCCTAAAATTCCTGTCAGCAGACCGCTGACCATCATCCCCACGTTACGTGCTTTATTCTGTGGCAGTGAGAACTGTGCAGCAATCGGAATAAAAATCTGCGGCATGACCGAACAAATTCCTGTCACCAGCGAAGCCAGCAGGATGTAAAACACATTCACAGACATGGCAATGCTACAAGTTGCCACCGACAACAAGAGAAAGTTAATAACAATGATATTCTTCCGCTTGTACAAATCCCCCAAAGGGATAATAAACAACAATCCCAGCGCATACCCAATCTGTGTGGTCATAGGTATCAGGTTAGCTGTAAACTCCGAAATACCCAAATCCTCACTGATACGATTCAGTAACGGCTGATTATAATACAAATTTGCCACTGAAAGTCCTGATATAATGGCCAGTATCCACAGTAACGAAGCCGGAATTCCATTATTCTCTTCCAATTTCTGTTTCATATTGATAAACTCTTACTTTCATTCTGCAAAAATAGACAAAAAAACAAATGTCCATAATAAAGTCAACCACTAAGCAAAATGAAAATAAATTCAGGATTCATACAATAACCTTGTTCAATTCGCCTCCTTTGAACTCAAAAGCTACAAATATATTACGTTCAGTTACAACGATGCAAGTCACACAAAATCAGCCCCAAACATTCTACTCCAGAAATAAATTTACTTCTATTGTAAAATAAAAAAGTTAATTATTTACAGCCTAATTTGTTAAATCGTCCACTCTCCAATTATTCGCTGAAAAGATTTTTTAACTTTGCAACAGAAAAAGAGGAATAATACAAAAAGAATCAACGAACTTAACTACAAAGTATTAAGCGAATTAAAACGCGAAAATAGATTTACAATTTAATTAAAAATTTATGGTACATCATTCCAAATTCCTGTATTCCGCATTGGTCGTTTCAGCCATGGCTGTCAGCGCAAATGCTCAGGTAACGACTTCTGCTATCAGCGGAAAAGTTTTAGATGAAACCAAAGCCCCGGTTATCGGTGCTACAGTGGTAGCTATCCACGAACCGTCAGGAACTCTCTACGGTGCAGTGACAAACGTAGATGGACGTTACACCATCCAAGGTATGCGTACAGGCGGTCCCTACAAAATTGAAGTTTCTTATGTAGGCTACAACAAAATGGCTTACACGGGCATTTCCCTTGAACTGGGTAACACGTTCAATCTGAATGTAGACATGAAACCCAGTGCAGAATTATTGGATGAAGTTGTAGTCGTAGCCGATGCAAACGCAAATGCAGGAGCTTCACAGAACTTCTCTACTCAAAAAATTGAAAGCACTCCGACAGTCGACCGTAACGTGTACGACATCGTGAAGAACATGCCGATGGCCATGACTTCAAAGAACGGAGGTATCACATTCGCCGGTTCAAACAACCGTTACAACAGCTTCCAGATTGACGGTACAGTAAGTAACGACGTGTTTGGTTTGTCTGCATCTGGAACTAACGGCGGTCAGACAGGTGCCAACCCTATTTCTATGGATGCAATCCAGGAAATCCAGGTGGTAGTGGCTCCGTTCGACGTACGTCAGAGCGGATTTACCGGCGGTGGTATCAACGCCATTACCAAGCAGGGAACCAACACTACTCACGGTTCGGCTTACACTTACTTCAACAACCACAACATGTATGGTAAATACAGTGCGGTGCGTGACTATGAAAAGTCACCGCTGAACCAGCAGTTTACCCGTACCTTCGGTGGAACATTGGGTGGTGCCATCATCAAAGATAAACTGTTCTACTTCGTAAGTGCAGAAGCGAAGAAAGAATCTTATCCTTCAAGCATCTATCCGGGATATACAGACAGCTATATTACCAATGATGTAGCTAAACAGATTGCTGACCAATACAAGAAGCTGACAGGCTTCGATGAAGTTTATAACCAGCGTGATGTAGAAAGCAAATCATTCGGTTTGTTGGCTCGTATCGACTGGAACATCAACAAAGATCACAAGTTGGCTTTGCGTTACCAGCACAACAATTCATACGATGACAACTCTGGCTTGAAGTCATCTACTTATACTTTCGGAAACAGTGGCTACCGCATGAACAACAAGACCAATGCCATCGTAGCCGAATTGACTTCTCACTTGGGACAGAATCTGTATAATGAATTGCGTGCTTCTGCCAGCTTCATCCGCGACCACCGTGATGTAGCTTACCAAGGTCCTACCGTACAGATTAAGAACATCTTAGGAGGGGACCAAAAAACAACAAACACTGTTAATATCGGTACTGAGTTCTCATCAGGTGCCAACTACCTGGATCAGGACATTTATACCTTTGAAGACAACTTGTCTTGGTACTTAGGCAACCATACCTTGACCTTCGGTACACACAATGAAATTTACCGCATGAAGAACTTGTTCATTCAGGCAGTAAACGGTTCATGGTACTATACAGACTTGAATGACTTCATGAACGATAAGCCTTACGAGTACACTTACAAATACACCGATCCAAAACTTACCGGTGGTGATACACAGTGGGCTCCGGTTATGAAATCAGGTCAGTTCGGTTTCTATGCACAGGATAAATGGGATGTAACTACCAACTTCAACCTGACTTACGGCTTGCGTATCGATATTCCGGTGGTATTCAATGACCCAACCGAAAATCCTAAATTCAATGAATACGCTGCTCAGCAAGGCTTCGGTGTACGCGTAGGTGAAAATCCGAGTGCGAAAGTATTGTTCTCACCGCGTGTAGGTTTCCGCTGGTATACCAACGATTCTCACAAGACCTTGATTCGTGGTGGAGTAGGTATCTTTACCGGACGTGTGCCTTTCGTATGGTTATCAAATGCTTTCACCAACACAGGTATGGAAAGCAAAGGTACAACTATCAATGTTAAAAAGAATAAAGTTCCTTCATTAGGAGAATATGCTAAAGATCCGATGGGAGCTGCTAACTCAGCCAATGGAGCTTTAAGTCCTGACATCGTAACCGTAGATAAAGACTTTAAATATCCGCAAGTATTCCGTGCTAACCTGGCAGTTGAACAAATGTTGCCGGGTGATGTAAAACTGACCTTGGAAGGGGTGTAC
Source organism: Phocaeicola sp. ICN-14070 (assembly GCF_037892625.1). Classification (NCBI taxonomy): domain Bacteria; kingdom Pseudomonadati; phylum Bacteroidota; class Bacteroidia; order Bacteroidales; family Bacteroidaceae; genus Phocaeicola; species Phocaeicola sp. ICN-14070. The sequence continues at coordinate 48,128 of NZ_JBBKBF010000007.1, forward strand.
TCAAAGACTATGAACAATGTGTTCTTTGAAAACTTGGCTCTGACTAACAACGGAGAAAAAGTATATGCGATTCCGGGTGTAGAAGCTTCTGCCGCTCCTCGCTATAGCAAAGAAAAAAGTGACTATTGGACTATCATCAACTTAAGAAATACCAACAAGGGATATACCTATGCTTTATCTGCTTTGTTGGAAAAGAAGTTCAACTTCGGTCTTGACCTGTCGGCTTCTTACACCTTCGGACATGCCAAATCGGTTAACGACGGTACCAGCTCAGTAGCTAATTCAAACTGGAAGTACAACTACTCCGTAGATACCAACTCAAAGGACGAAGTTAGTTTCTCTAAGTTTGATGTTCCTCACCGCGTGATGCTTCAGGCTTCTTATAACAGTCCGAAGTACTGGAACGGATGGACCAGCACTACCATCGCTGTTATCTATAACGGATTCTCTGGAAGCCGCTACAGTTTGACGATGAACGAAAAATCTGACTTCAATAGTGACGGACAATATGGTAACTCGCTGCTATACATCCCGACTGAAAAGGAATTGAACGAAATGCTCTTCACCAGCGTAGACTCAAAAGGCAACACATTGAAAATGAATGCCGAAGAAAGCCGTGCAGCTTTCAAACAGTGGCTTGAAAACGATAGCTACGCCAAGAATCACAGAGGTCAGTTTGCTGAACGCAACTCGAACTTGAGCAAATGGGAACACCAGATTGACTTGCACTTGGCACAGCATATTTACAATGTACAGGGCGTAGGTAAACTGGAATTCACTGTTGACATCATCAACTTTGCCAACATGCTGAACAAGAAATGGGGAGCAAGCTATGATTCGGCATTCAACTTGTCACCGGTTACTTTGGAATACTTCAAAGACGGAAAGGCTTATTACTCATATAACAAAGCTGAAATCAAGAAGAGTGATATCGGCTCACGCTGGCACTGCCAGGTGGGTGTAAGACTTACTTTCTAATGAAAAATTAATTCTATCCTCTATAAAGGTGTATTGCCCCACACGGCAATGCACCTTTATTGTTCATACCCAATCACACATCGTTATGAAAAAACAAATCATCTTATGCATTCTGTGGTGTATTTGCCTCTTCGCCCAGGCAGAAAAGCATTATACAGTCATTGTCTCGCTCGATGGATTCCGTTGGGATTACCCGCAAATGTACGAAACTCCTTTCTTTGACCAAATGGCACGGGAAGGCGTAAAGGCTACCATGATTCCCTCCTTCCCTTCCAAAACCTTTCCGAATCATTATACCATGGCTACCGGACTAGTCCCCGATCATCATGGCATTGTAGCTAATTCGTTTTGGGATCCGGAACGAAAGGAGGTCTACAAGATGAATAAACCTGCAACCCGCAATGACGCTTCTTACTATGGAGGCGAGCCCATTTGGGTCACCGCCCAGAAACAAGGTATAAAAACCGGAAATGTATATTGGGTGGGCTCGGACATTGCTGTAAAGGGAGAGCACCCCACTTATTATCAGGTATATGACAAGAAACCCCGTCTCTCACAAACCGAACGGGTGGCAGAAGTACTGCGCATGCTCCGGCTTCCGGAAGCAGATCGGCCTCAGCTCGTTATGCTCTACTTTGAAGATTCAGATACCTATGGACATACCTACAGTCCGTTTAGTCAGGAAACTCGAAAATGCATAGCCCGCCTGGATGCACTGATGCGTTTTCTGTGGGAAGGATTACAAAGCCTGCCGTTCGCCAAGGATGTCAACCTGATTGTGACCTCCGACCACGGAATGGCCACCGTCAGTGCCGACCGCTTCGTTCCCATCAAGCACCTGCTGAAAGAAGAATGGTATACCCTGATTGACGGGAATCTTCCGGCCCAGATCTATACCCAACCGCAATTCCGCGATTCTGTTTATCACGCACTGAAAGACTTGAATCATGTACGCGTATGGAAGAGAGAAGATATTCCTGCTTATTTGAACTATGGAAGCAATCCACGTGTGGGCGACATCATTGTGCTGCCTGATTTAGGCTGGCTGGTGGAAGAAGGAAACAAGACACTTCCGGGCGCCCATGGATTCGACCCGACCTACGACGATATGCAAGTGATGTTCCGGGCATGCGGACCGGATTTCAAGAAGGGATACGAGGCTCCGAAATTCCGTAATGTATCGATTTATTCCCTGCTGGCTCGTCTGCTACATATCACCCCAGAGAAGACTGACGGATGCCTGGAGGAGGTTGAAAATATGTTGATTCAGTAAAGTTCACTGATTCATTCCAAAACGTAAGTACGTTTTAGGTCAAACACAAGTGCGTTTGAATCAAAACGCACTTGCGTTTCAAGTAAAACGCAAGGACGTTTAAACAAAGGCTTCGACGTTTTTCGGTGAACGTCGAAGCCTTTTTTCATCCTGTATAATTTACTGAAAATTAGTCTTCCATCAACTTGCGATAACGTACGCGTTTCGGCTCTACATTACCCATACGCTTCATCTTGTTTTCTTCGTATTCCGTGTAAGAACCCTCGAAGTAGAACACCTGACTGTCTCCTTCAAAAGCTAAGATGTGGGTACAGATACGGTCGAGGAACCAACGGTCGTGGCTGATAACTACGGCACATCCGGCAAAGTCTTCCAAGCCTTCTTCCAGCGCACGGAGGGTGTTTACGTCAATATCGTTAGTCGGCTCATCGAGCAACAACACGTTACCTTCTTCCTTCAGTGCCATGGCCAGGTGCAGACGGTTACGTTCACCACCAGAAAGCATACCGCAAAGTTTTTCCTGATCAGAACCGGAGAAATTGAAGCGGCTCAGGTAAGCACGGGCATTCACATCGCGGTTACCCATACGAATCAGGTCGTTACCGCCACTGATTACCTGGTATACAGTCTTGTTCGGGTCAATGTCCTTGTGCTGCTGGTCTACATAGGCCACTTTCACAGTCTCTCCTACTTCAAACTCACCTTTATCCACACTTTCCAGTCCCATAATCAGGCGGAACAACGTCGTCTTTCCGGCACCGTTCGGACCGATAACTCCCACAATACCGTTAGGCGGCAGCATGAAGTTCAAGTCGTCGAAAAGCAGTTTGTCGCCATACGCCTTGGCCACGTGCTTGGCTTCGATAACCTTGTTTCCCAGACGCGGACCGTTCGGAATAAAGATTTCCAGTTTTTCTTCCTTCTCCTTCACATCTTCGTTCAAGAGCTTGTCATACGAATTCAGACGAGCCTTACCCTTGGCCTGACGAGCCTTAGGAGCCATCCGCACCCATTCCAACTCACGTTCCAGCGTCTTACGACGCTTGCTGGCCGTCTTTTCTTCCATTTCCATACGCTTGGTCTTCTGCTCCAGCCAGCTTGAATAATTTCCCTTCCAAGGAATACCTTCGCCACGGTCGAGCTCCAAAATCCATCCGGCCACATGATCCAGGAAGTAACGGTCGTGTGTCACGGCAATTACCGTTCCTTCGTACTGCTGCAAGTGCTGTTCCAGCCAGTCAATACTTTCTGCATCCAGGTGGTTGGTCGGCTCGTCAAGCAACAGGATGTCTGGCTTCTGCAACAACAGACGGCACAAAGCCACACGGCGGCGTTCACCTCCCGAAAGGTTCTTCACCAGTTGGTCTTCGGGCGGACAGCGCAATGCATCCATCGCACGTTCCAGTTTGCTGTCAAGATTCCACGCATCAGTAGCGTCAATAATATCCTGCAGTTCAGCCTGACGCGCAAAGAGGGCGTCCATCTTTTCCGGATCTTCATAATATTCCGGCAAACCGAACTTCTGATTGATTTCTTCGTATTCAGCCAGCGTGTCTACCACCTGCTGCACTCCCTCCATCACGACTTCCTTCACGGTCTTCGTGTCGTCAAGCTGAGGTTCCTGTGCCAGATAACCTACAGAATATCCCGGTGAAAATACCACTTCACCCTGGTAGTTCTTTTCGATTCCGGCAATGATTTTCATCAAAGTAGACTTACCGGAACCGTTCAAACCGATGATTCCGATTTTCGCGCCATAAAAAAAGGATAGGTAGATGTCTTTCAAAACCTGTTTGTTGTTCTGGAATGATTTGCTCACTCCCACCATTGAAAAGATAATTTTCTTGTCGTCTGCCATATTCTTTATATTAGTTAAGTTATCTATTCTTCATTCGTTTCATGAAATAGCCGTGCACCACTGCCTGATAAATCAACAGGCCTGCCAGCAGAATGAGCGATGCTGCCCGGAACTGTTGTCCGGAGATGTCTTCTGTATATTTCCCGAAGAACACGCCCAGCATGACACCCGACTCCCAAAGCAACTGATAGGTGTGATAGCCCGTTCCGCGCTCACAGTGCAAAGGAAGACGTATCATCATCCGCAAGAACTGAAGCAGGGAGAACCCCATGCCTAATCCGGTCAGAAGACCGGCTCCCATTAGCATTTCTTTTTCGGTGGAACAGCCCAATATCCATACTGCCACACACATCAATACCAGTCCGACACCATTCAGCAAACGGCCGTTCACTTGCTTACGAACCACGCGGTCCAGCAGCAGGAAAACGATAAATCCAGCTATGATACAAATGTAGAAAAAAGTATCGAAAATCGAACTGAACAGGACCCCTAAAATGAAGGGAACCACCATCATGTTCAAACCCGGGATCAAGGTACGGAAAAGCAGAAAACGGTCGAACGACAGCAACGGAAGGTCCAACGGAGCACGGAAACAGACTTCCACCATGGACACCAGTACGACCGGAAGGGCGCAAAGTCCCACAAACAGATAAATCTGTTGCTGGAAAGAAAGATACCAGCCTGCATTATATCCCAACAGGATGCCGCACAGCATACCGAGTACCCCCGACCAGGTGAAAACCACACTGGCCTTGTTTCTATACTGACTGGGAGTTACATCGATGACCAGGGTACTGCCCATGTCCATCAGTACCACCCCAAACAAGGCTCCCTGAAGCACACGCAAAAGGAAGATCATCCCCCACTCTCCGGCGTATGGATACAACAGTCCCAAAAGCGCCAGCAGCAGAAGACTACGCGTACACACATTCTTACGCTTAAACGTATCGACCAGGTAATTATTGAACGCTCCCAAAAGGAAAAGAGAAGCTCCAAAAATAGCTATGGCACCTCCGGCCTGAAATCCCGTATACCCTCCTTCTGACACCATCCAGTGATGAAGTGCAGGAAACAGCATATACACTGCCGTATACAGGAAAAAATTAGCGATGAGCAAAAGATTAAAATTCTTGTTCCACATTTTTTCTACATCTGATAGAAAACACAGATGCACAGACTGCGACTTTTAAATTGTCCGGAAGAACCGGACTTTGCAGTCCATGCATCTGCGGCTTATAAGTGATAATCTTAGTATTGTTCTGACTCGTTAGGGAAGTCACAAGCTTTCACGTCGGCTACATAATGTCCGATGGCGTCGGTCATCACGGTATTCAAGTCGGCATAGCGACGAAGGAAACGCGGACTGAATCCTTTGGTCATACCCAGCATATCAGTCACTACCAATACCTGTCCGTCTACTCCTCCACCGGCTCCGATTCCGATAACCGGAATAGTCAGTTCCTGAGCCACACGGGTTGCCAGTGCAGCCGGAATTTTCTCCAGCACCAGTGCAAAGCATCCGGCTTCTTCCAGCAGACGTGCATCCTTAATCAGCTTTTCAGCTTCAGCATCTTCTTTGGCACGCACACCGTAAGTTCCATATTTATTGATAGACTGAGGCATCAGTCCCAGATGTCCCATCACGGGCATTCCGGCACCGATGATACGGCGAATCACGTCAATGACTTCTTCACCGCCTTCCAGCTTCAGAGCATCAGCATGTGTTTCTTTCATGATGCGGATAGCATTGCGTACCCCGTCAAACGGGTCTGCCTGATAAGAACCGAATGGCATATCCACCACTACCAATGCATGCTTCACACCGCGCATCACTGACTTTCCGTGATAAATCATCTGCTCCACGGTAATAGGCAAGGTCGTCACGTTACCCGCCATCACATTCGAAGCTGAATCACCTACCAGAATCACATCCACACCTGCGCCGTCTACAATCTGCGCCATCGTATAATCATAAGAGGTCAACATGGAAATCTTTTCACCTCTCTGTTTCATCTCAATCAAACGGTGAGTCGTTACTTTACGAGTATCACCAGAAAGATATCCTGCCATAGTTTTCTTCTGAATTTACTAAAATTTCCGCAAAAATAGCCGATTTTTCCGAATCAGACAAGCCTTACAGCAAGTTCGTCATTTCTTCATACGTAAAACAGGTGAAATCTGGAATCACCCGGGCGCACTGATTTTGAATGGCTTCCGCCGGATTGGTGGTGCTCAGTCCCACCACAGGCATTCCTGCTGCGTTTCCCGCCTGAATACCATGGAACGAGTCTTCAAACACGACGCAATTGGCCGGGAGCGTCTCGAAAACTTTGGCTCCAAGCAAAAAACAATCGGGGTCCGGCTTGGATTTCTGAAACATCTCGGCTGTGAGTATCCGGTCCACCATATTCTTCAATTCAGGATGTGCCGCATACACATTGGCCATTTTCTTCTCGTTCGAGCTGGTCACTATGGCTATTTTCACTCCATGAGCACGAAGAGTCTGCATGAACTCTGCCACTCCCGGCACATATTCATAGCGCATCTCCGTCTCGAAACGGTTCAGGCCTTCTGTAATTTCAGCCTGCTCATGCTCCATTCCCTGAAAATAACGGTCGTAAATCTGCCGCAACGTCTGTCCTTTGATGATTTTTCCGAATTCCTCGTATTCCGGATGGTATTTTTTTCCTACCTCATTCCAGAAGATGCTGTACTGTGACTCAGTGTCCATCACCACTCCGTCAAAATCAAAAAGTGCTGCTACGCATTTAGTTTTGCCCATTGGTATGTTTAGTTTGATTTAACGGTGCAAAGTTCTAAAATATTGCTTCATATTCCTAACTTTGGAAATTAAAATAAACAAACGTACATGAAAGAAAACAATCCGCACATATTGGGAGAGGCCCCTATCGGGAAACTGCTGGTGGAATATTCCATTCCTGCCATTATCGGAATGACACTGACTTCCTTGTACAACATCATCAACAGTATTTTCATCGGTCACGGTGTGGGAGCCCTGGCTATCTCCGGTCTGGCCATTACCTTTCCGCTGATGAACCTGCTGGTAGCCTTCTGTACACTGGTGGGCGTAGGAGGTGCCATCTTCTAGGGCGGACTGGCATTTATCTTTCTGGAACCAATTCTCTTTTTCTTCGGAGCCAGCGAAGCTACCCTGCCGTATGCCCGCGATTTTATGCAGGTAATTTTATTGGGCAGTCCGATTTCAGCGTCACAGCATGCGACTGAAACAGCACATCATAGCCAACATTTTTGCCATCGGCATGTCGCCCTTCGTTATGAATGTGTGCGCCTGCTACATCGTGATTTTCATCAACAACCGTCTGCTCAACTATGGAGGTGATATGGCCATCGGTGCATTCGGTATCCTCAACCGTATCCAGATGCTCTTTGTCATGATTGTAATGGGTATCACCATGGGAATGCAGCCCATTACGGGATACAACTACGGTGCACAACATTTCGACCGCGTAAAAAGAACCTTGAAACTGGGAATCACGGCAGGATGTATCATTACTACCTTAGGATTCATAATCGGTGAACTGTTTCCCGGTATATTTGTCGGCATGTTTACCAACAACCACGAACTGACTAATGAAGCGACACTGGCCCTGAGAATTGGCATTCTATCCTTCCCGGTGGTAGGTGCACAGATTGTCATCACCCAGTTCTTTCAGTCCATCGGAAAGGCCCGGACTTCCATCTTCCTGTCTCTTTCCCGCCAGCAGCTCTTCCTTCTTCCGGGACTGGCTTTTCTCCCACCCTTCTATGGAGTAAAAGGAGTATGGTTCAGCATGCCGTTATCCGATGCATTGGCCTTCGCCGTGGCAGCTTTGATGCTGGCATACCACTATAAGAAAAAGATGTCAGGCACCGATTTACGGACATCTTAAAAACTTTCTGAGAAAAGAAGAGCCAGATTCAGCACAGATACAATCACTGCCATGGTGTAAAGCACAAAACTGCTCCACCGGGAGTTGGCATATTGCCCCATCACCCGTTTAGAGGAGGTCAACCCTACCTGCAAGAATATGGTAAACGGAAGCTGAATGCTCAGTATCATTTGTGAGATAATTAATCCCTGAAAAGGATTCTCGATGAACAGAATGACAACCAGTGCTATTCCTAATGAAAGTAGAATTCCGACACGAGAGTGCACATCCTTTACATGATAGGATTCACCAAACATGCCGGCAAAAATGGAACCGGCGGCCATCCCGCTTGTCACAGTGGAAGAAACACCTGCCATCAGCAAGGCAAGAGCAAAGATAGTAGCAGCCTGATTGCCCAGCAAAGGCTCCAACAAGCTCTTGGCCTGCTGCAACTCTTCTACTCCGATATGATTGGCAAAGAAGGTAGCCGCAGCCAGTAGAATCATCGCGCTGTTGATGGCCCAGCCTACTCCCATAGAGAACAGGGTATCATAAAATTCATACTTCAACAGCTTTCGGATAGAAGCATCGTCCTTCTTGTTGTACTCCCTACTCTGTACCACTTCCGAGTGCAAGAACAAGTTATGAGGCATCACCACGGCTCCCAGCACACTCATTATCACCAACAGACTTCCTTCAGGAATGGAAGGCGTCACCCATGAACGGGCAGCCAAAGGCCAGTCAATGTCAACCAGGAAAAGTTCATAAAGGAATGACAATCCAATCACTGACACGAATGCAATAATGGAGCGTTCAATCCGCTTGTAGGAATTGGTAAACAACATGATTGTGACAAAGAATGCTGTGAGAAGGGAACCCCAGATAACAGGAATATCGAATAGCATTTCCAGGGCAATGGCTCCTCCCAAAATCTCCGCCAGAGAAGTGGAGATAGACGCCAGTACGGCTGTTCCCAAGATAGGGCGTGACACCCATTTCGGCGTATATTTAGTGGCAGCTTCGCTCAAGCACAGTCCGGTAACAATTCCCAAGTGAGCCACATTATGCTGCAACACGATGAGCATAATAGTAGACAATGTAATCACCCACAACAAGGAGTACCCGAAGTCTGCTCCTGCCGCAAAATTAGAAGCCCAGTTGCCCGGATCAATAAAACCAACGGTCACAAGCAAACCGGGACCAATATATTTAAAGAAATCCAGCCCACCAAGATAACGCTGGTGGTCCTTACGTCGTAATTCTTTGATGAAATTCCACATATCAATAAATCTGTTTTAATAAGTAAAAACACATTTAGCCAATAGAATGTTCACACAAAGAGTAAAGAAATTTGTAATTAGTTCAAATTTAAATCTACCCAACCTACAGCACGATACCAAGAGATGGACTGTTTGTAATAATCATTCCAATTATTCCAAGAAATATTATCAGGCACGTAATCATTAACCTCCTTCGGAATATACATACCGATTCCACAAAAATGGGCTTCATCAACCCTAAAAGTAGAGTTAGAAGGATTTGGGATACACTCTTTAGCTATTACTGCCTCATTCAACACAGTTTGTATAGAAGCAATAGCCTCATTTAAATCTGTTTCTGCCACTCCGCTTTTTCCTCCCAACTCTCGAAAGAAATCAAGCACATCATACGAAAAATACTGAAAAGTACCCACTCCATACTGCTGTACGTTCTGCATGGACACAGAAGAAAGCGCATCCTGCCACTCAGAAAGCTTTGCTTTTACTGCACTGGCCAAATTTTCCATTTGACTACAGTCCATCACTGCACATGTCCCCCAGGCATTGTTTACTTTATTGAAAGAAATAAATTCATGGCACACAGCAGAATAATCTATATTCTCAGAATACAGATAAGAGAATACCTGCTTATAAGGAAATCCTAAGGCCGGAGTCTCCATTACGGAAGCAATACAATATGAAGTGACCTCTTTCAATTCATAGCCCACTTCTGCCGTACCCATCATGCAGGCATCGAACAATACGAAATCAAGTTTTTCCGAAAAACTATTCTTCAACACACCTACCAAGTCCGGAATATCTATATTGTAACCATCGTCATCACCAAAGGCTTTTGACTGCACAGAATTACCCTTCATCCAACCTGAAGCATGCGAACCTAGAATAAGACCATAACTGTCAGAAGGAGCAATCTTCTGCATGTCCTTAAGAACTTCTTCCATGACAACCGGATCAGTAGCTATCTGGCTGTTCATCGTATATTCTTTCTTCTGTGCTACCTGGCATACAGACTCAAACGTCAGCTCCGTCCCTGTCACGGCTGGAAGGTTATTGATATTGCCACGCCCATCCGTATCAAAACATAGCAACGTGGGTACATCCAAATAACTGCTATATTCCTGCGGACGATAAAATACCAGTAACGTACAGGAATCTTTTATTTCAGCCAATGCCATGTACATATCCACCACATTGTCTTGTAGATTCCCCTCCAAAGATTTAGGACTATTTGAAATCAGATATGCCAGCACCGTACGTCCGGAACGTTTCGCAGGCTGTTGTTCCGGAATTTCATTAGAACAAGCAGCCAGCACAACCACCAGCAGGGTGTAAAGCCATTTCTTCATCTGCATTATTCAAAATCAGGCTTCTCAAACTTAAATTCTGCATTCACATCCTGAAGGAACAATGAACCACCCTTGGTATATTTTTCCTTCAATTTCTTCAGTTCCTTCTGCACGTTTTTCTTTTTACGGCTGAAAAACATGAAGCAAGTACGGTTCTTCCCATTCTGCTTCTGCTCCAAATAGTCTTTCAACTGGATGCTGTACAGCGCACGGCCCACCAACAATCCTTTATCATCTACAGCAGCACTGTCCAGATACTGCACGTCAGTAAAATACACCAGTGAATCAGTAAATGAAGCAGAAACGCCTGCCAAATAAACTCCATATTTGTTCTTATCTTTTGGCCGCTTGCTGAATGCAGAAGCAGCAAATACCATCATTAACAGAAAACAGAAAAACTTTGTATAACGCATAATTCATCAATTTATGGGGCAAAAGTACACAATTATGCGTAAAAACCGAAAGAAGACATATAAATTAACAAAGAAAAAGCCTTTCTACATACAAAAAGAGATGTATCAAGGTCTGAGCTAACCTTCATACATCTCTTCTGTTTTTTTGGAAATCAATCTCTACCTTATCCCAAATAAGATTTGAGCAGCTTACTACGAGAATTTTGTCTTAATCTTCTAATTGCCTTTTCCTTAATCTGACGAACACGCTCACGTGTGAGCCCAAACTTGTCGCCGATTTCTTCCAACGTCATTTCCTGCGTGTTAATACCGAAAAACATCTGGATAATATCCTTCTCTCTTTCGGTTAGCGTAGAAAGTGCTCTGTCAATTTCCCTCGAAAGTGATTCATTTACTAAGGAGCGGTCGGCCATAGGAGAATCATCGTTCACCAGCACGTCCAGCAGACTGTTGTCCTCTCCTTCCACAAAAGGAGCATCCACTGAAATGTGACGACCGGAAACCTTCAGCGTATCCGAAATCTTGTCTACCGGGATTTCCAACTCGTCGGCCAGTTCTTCCGGTGAAGGACGACGCTCGTTTTCCTGCTCAAATTTGGAAAACGCCTTGCTGATTTTATTCAGTGAACCTACCTGGTTCAACGGCAAACGCACAATACGCGACTGTTCAGCCAGTGCCTGAAGAATAGACTGACGAATCCACCAAACGGCGTAACTGATAAACTTGAATCCACGAGTTTCATCAAACTTTTCAGCAGCTTTAATCAAACCCAGGTTACCTTCGTTAATCAAGTCAGGCAAGCTCAATCCCTGGTTCTGATACTGTTTGGCCACAGACACCACAAATCGCAAATTAGCACGCGTAAGCTTCTCCAAAGCAATACGGTCACCCTTACGGATACGTTGAGCGAGTTCTACCTCCTCTTCTACAGTAATCAAATCTTCACGACCGATTTCCTGCAAATACTTATCCAAAGAAGCACTCTCTCGGTTAGTGATACTTTTAGTAATCTTTAACTGTCTCATTCTATATAAAATGATTTGGGTACAAAAGTACAAAATTAATTTTATTTAGGCGGTAGATTTCCAAAGAAAGAATCTATAAATTTCTTAAACAGACAAACCTACTCTCTTTTTGTTAACCATCTGCCATAAAAGACAACAGACTAAACCGTCTGATTGTTCATCTTCATGAAAAATACAAGGCAAATAAACATCAAAAAGGCGCTTCGGCAATCGAAACGCCTTTTCTTTCCAATTCTTTTTACCTTAGTAATATCTTTTATTCAGCTTGTGACAAGTCTACCGCATAGTTGGCACGTCTTCCTGAAGGATAAACTCCCGTCATGAACAGTACCTGATCGGGTGACTGAGAAGCCTCTTTCATTACACTTTCCAAATCTTGTACGGTGCGCAACTGCTTGCCGTTGGCTTTCAGAATAATGAAACCTTTGCGAATACCGCTGTCTTTCATTCTTCCGTTATCAATGCCGGTCACTTCAACTCCATAGCCTAAGTTCAACTGTTTCTTCAGTTCATTAGGTACGGCACGGAAGGCTGCTCCCAGAAGTTCCATATCTGCCTGTTTTACCACCTTGGTTGTTCCCTGAGAGTTCTTCAACGTAATGGTAAAGGTCTTTTCTTTCTTGTCGCGCAATACGGTAACTTTCACCTTGTCACCCGGACGATACTTAGCCAGCAAGCCTTGAAGGTCGGCCATCGTCTTCACCTTACTGTCATTCAACTTCAGGATGACATCGTTCTTCTGCAAGATTCCGTCGGCAGAACCACCTTCGGTTACCTCTACTACCTGTACACCTTCGGTAGCTCCCAGTTCCTTCTGCTCTTTTCTGATTTCATCCGGATACCTTTCATCACCCATGTCACGACCGCCGATACCCAGCAAAGCACGCTGTACGGTACCATATTGTTTCAAGTCGGTTACTACCTTTGTCATGATACTTACCGGAATAGCGAAACCATATCCTGAATAAGCACCGGTCGGAGAATACAACATGGCATTGATACCTACCAGTTCACCTTTCGCATTAACCAACGCACCACCACTGTTACCCTGATTGATAGCCGCATCGGTCTGGATGAAAGATTCTACCTGATTAGCTCCCAGTCCACGAGACTTCGCACTTACCACACCGGCAGTCACTGTAGAACCCAAGTTGAACGGGTTACCTACTGCCAATACCCACTCACCGACTTTCAGGTTGTCAGAGTTACCTACCACGATAGCCGGGAAATCATCTCCTTCAATCTTTACAAGTGCCAGGTCAGTAGTCGGGTCAGTACCGATGACACGACCTTTCATTTCGCGTCCGTCGTGCAACTTCACATTGATTTCATCTGCTCCGTCAATCACGTGGTTGTTCGTTACGATGTAACCATCCTTTGAGATGATGACACCCGAACCGAAACCTCTCTGTTCCGGAGTCTGTACTTGCTGCTGACGTCCTCTACCGTCACCGAAGAAGAAGTCAAAAATATCCGGTTGTCCCTGAATAGTCTGTATCTTGCTGCGCTGGATAGACATGATATGTACGACGGAATTCAACGTACTCTCTGCCGCTTTGGTCAAGTCTACCGGCTGCATGCTGGAAGCATCGAACGCTGCGGTACGTAAAGGAGATGCTGTTTCAAAACTTTCATAAAAAGAAGTATTATCCTGATTTTTCTCCATCATGGCATACGCTGTAACCCCTGCCACTCCGGCACTCAAAGCAACGACTGCCACAGAACCAATCGCAAACTTAGTTATTGTTTTCATACCTTCTATTGTTTTAAATGTTAATTTCGGCGTTGTTTTAACTTTTCATTTGCTAAAGTAGAACAAAATCCATACGATTGTACTCTTACCCTATTCTTTTTTCCGTCTTTTAACAATGAAAACAAGGGTATTAACCGCAGTTAACTGGCATATCTGACAAATTTACATTCATTACCAGTGAAATAGTGACAACGCTGACAATTCGTCCGGCCCGTTCTGACAGCTCCCCAAACACCCGAATCAAAAGAATCCTGACAATTATAGCACAAATTCCGTTTATTTGCGTACCTTTGCACGAAGAAAGCAGTCGGTCGGTCTGTCGCTGGTACATTATTATATAGTAAAAGAGGAAAGTCCGGGCAACGCAGAGCATCCTACTTCCTAACAGAAAGCTGTCCGTAAGGGTAGAGTAATGCAGAAGAAAATAACCGCCTCCACCCGGAGGTAAGGGTGAGAAGGTAGGGTAAGAGCCTACCAGCCGTATAGCGATATGCGGGCTGTGCATCTTAGGAGTTGTAAGGTCATGTAAACCGGCATTAACGAGGGTTGCTCGCCCCACGTCGGAGGGTGGACCGCTAGAGCCTGTCGGTGACGGCAGGAGTAGATAAATGACAGACTCCCCTGCTTGCAGGGTGACAGAACCCGGCTTATAGACCGGCTGCTTTCTTTTTCATTAAAACCAATCCACCATGAACGCACGACTCAAATCACTGATTCACTTTCTGGACGACGGTATCTGGCGCATCCGGGAAGAGGAAGTTTCTCACCTCCAATGGAAAGTATACACCTGTCTTAAGATTATTTACTTATCCATCAACCAGTTTATCAATGACCGTATTGTGGTGCGTGCATCAGCGCTGACCTACAGCACCCTGCTTTCCATCATCCCCATCCTGGCCTTGCTTTTCGCCATAGCCAGAGGGTTCGGATTCGACACCTTGATTGAATCACAGTTCCGCAGCGGAGTAACAGGTGCGCAGGCTGAACTTGTTATCAGCTGGATTAATTCCTATCTGGAACATGCACAAAGCGGAGTTTTCATCGGTGTGGGGCTCATTATGTTATTAGGAACCGTCCTGCTGCTGATTGACAATATCGAACGCAGTTTCAATGCCATCTGGCAAGTAAAGAAGCCACGCGGTCTGTTCCGGCAGATCACCGACTATTCTTCTTTGATTCTGCTGCTACCGGTACTGCTCGTTATCTCCAGCGGTCTGTCCATCTTCATGAGCACCTATGTCAAAGAATTGCAGAACTTCATGGTACTGGCCCCGGTTCTGAAATTCTTCGTCCGCCTTATCCCCTATGCCCTCATCTGGGGAATGTTCATCGGACTTTACACATTCATGCCCAACACGAAAGTCAAGCTGGCACACGCCTGGCTACCGGGTATTCTGGCAGGAAGTGCTTTCCAAGCCTTTCAGTATTTCTACATCAATAGCCAGATATGGGTTTCTAACTACAATGCCATCTACGGAAGTTTTGCCGCCATTCCTCTGTTCCTTTTGTGGACACAAATATCCTGGAGCATCTGTCTGTTCGGAGCCGAAATGAGCTACATCAGCCAGAACATATCCACCTTCAACTTCGGAAAGGAAACAGCCAATATCAGCCGACGCTTCCACGACTTTTTCTGCACCATTATTTTGAGTTCTATCTGCAAACGGTTCGCCACTGGCGGCCGGCCTTACACGGCAGAAACCCTGAGCAAAGAACACAAGATTCCAATCCGTCTGACAAAAAGTATTCTGTATGAATTGCAGGATATGCGACTGATTTATGAAGCCGGTGTCGGCGGAGAAGAAAAATCCTGCGACCCTCAATATCTCCCTGGAATTGACATCCACCGGTTAAGCGTAGGCACCCTCCTCAGCCAGCTGGATGCCAACGGAGCGGAGGACTTCAAAATTGACCCGGGACATTATTCTACAGCCTGGCAAACCCTGATACAGGCCCGCAAAGAATTTACAGAAAAAAGCAGCGAGGTACTGCTCAAAGATCTATAAAAAAACGCAAGGCGCAGCTTTCGGAAATCGTTCCAAAAAGCTGCGCCTTGAAGTTATATAATTCGAAAGTATCACTCTGTAAGCTGCATCATGCGGCTCAGGTACTTACCGATAATATCAAATTCGATATTTACCACACTGCCCACCTTGATTGTATGGAAATTGGTATGCTCGTAAGTATAAGGAATAATCGCTACCTGGAACGTATCCGACGTAGGATTGCAGACTGTCAGGCTGACACCGTTCACCGTGACAGAACCTTTGTCTACCGTAAAGTATCCGCGTTTTGCCATCTCCTTGTCG
Organism: Phocaeicola sp. ICN-14070; assembly: GCF_037892625.1. Taxonomy (NCBI): domain Bacteria; kingdom Pseudomonadati; phylum Bacteroidota; class Bacteroidia; order Bacteroidales; family Bacteroidaceae; genus Phocaeicola; species Phocaeicola sp. ICN-14070. The sequence goes on from NZ_JBBKBF010000007.1 coordinate 64,253, forward strand.
AAGTTATACTTAAAGGTGAAATACCAGCTTCCCTGCGCATCATCAACCGCCGTACAGACTGCTGTCTGGTCCACATGTCCCTGCACGATATGACCGTCCAGCCGTCCGTTCATCATCATGCTGCGTTCCACATTCACCTTGTCGCCTACAGCCAGCAGACCGATATTGGAGCGTTCAATGGTTTCCTTCATGGCCGTTACCGTATAAGTACCGTCCTGGATGCTGACTACCGTCAGACATACCCCGTTATGTGATACACTCTGGTCAATATTCAGCTCATCCACAAACGAACATTTCAATGTCAGGTGCAGGTTTTCCTGATCCTTTACCACCTTCACGACTTCTGCATATTCCTCTACTATTCCAGAAAACATAATCTTATGGTTTTAAAAATATAAACTGTGTCATTTCTTTTTCGACTCGGGAATCGGGCTGCTCCATACGGTTTCTCCGCCGGAAGATACGACCGAAATCACTCCGCCTGCGTAATCTTCAATGTAGCTGTTGCCCTTCACCAACATGTCTTCCGCCATGTGAATGGCCTTTTCAGGAGTCTTGATAGAAAACCCCTTATTGTCGCTCGAACTGCCGTCCGAGAAATAAATATCATACGTTGTCATGTTTCTTCATTTTCTTAATTGCAGGCGCAAATATATCAAATTCCTCATAATACCCGCAACAGATATACAAAAAATTTCCTGCAAGAAAAATGCATAAAAAAAGAGAAAACAAACTGCGTTGCTTTCTCCTGCGAGCGGAAAACGAGACTCGAACTCGCGACCCTAACCTTGGCAAGGTTATGCTCTACCAACTGAGCTATTTCCGCAAAATTTCAAAACTAAATGGAGCGGAAAACGAGACTCGAACTCGCGACCCTAACCTTGGCAAGGTTATGCTCTACCAACTGAGCTATTTCCGCAAAATGTAGTGCCCAGAACAGGACTCGAACCTGCATGCCTCTCGACACACGCACCTGAAACGTGCGCGTCTACCATTCCGCCACCTGGGCATTAGGCCTTTCGACCTTCGCGCAACAAACGCTTGAGCGGAAAACGAGACTCGAACTCGCGACCCTAACCTTGGCAAGGTTATGCTCTACCAACTGAGCTATTTCCGCATTTTCGGTGAAGGAAATGAGACTCGAACTCACACGACATAACTGTCACCACCCCCTCAAAGTGGCGCGTCTACCAATTCCGCCATTCCTCCAAAAAGAAAAAGAAAAGAATTGTTTTCGTGGTGCCCAGAACAGGACTCGAACCTGCATGCCTCTCGACACACGCACCTGAAACGTGCGCGTCTACCATTCCGCCACCTGGGCATTGCTTTTTTCGCGCAACTCTTTTCTTTCACTGAGCGGAAAACGAGACTCGAACTCGCGACCCTAACCTTGGCAAGGTTATGCTCTACCAACTGAGCTATTTCCGCATTGTTTCTACAACCGTTCATCATTTTCCCGATTGCGAGTGCAAAGGTAGTCCTTTTTTCGAAACTACCAAAATTATCGACTATCTTTTTTTGAAAAAAGTGACAAATTTCTTTGGCTTCACAGGCCCCATTAAGGTATCTGCCTACCCTTTTTCCGATTAAAACTCCTTGTAAATGAACGTTTCAAAAGGCTCTTAGAACTGTTTCAAAAAGCATATTTCAACGGCCTAAAAACACAAGGACATTTGACTGAAAACGTACTTGCGTTTCAAATCAAACGTCCTTGTATTTTGACTCAAACGCACTTGCGTTTGAATCAAAACGCTTAGGCCTTTTTTCACGAATACCTAAGCGTTTAAAAAAAGACTATTTTACCATCCAAATTAGCACATCCGGTCACGATAATCCTCGTAATGGAAAGTGCGATATACTTCCAGTTCTCCATCGGCATGGAGCAGGGCTATCGAAGGATGATGGATACCGTTGAACATATTTGTCTTGACCATCGTATAATGAATCATGTCTTCAAATACGATTCGCTCTCCTACCTGCAATTCGTGGTCAAACTTCCAACTGCCCATATAATCACCACTCAGGCAACTGTTTCCTCCCAAGCGGTAGACATGGTCTTCCCGAGCCGCCGTTTTCACCGCCTCAGCCGGAAGAGATTCGGCATTACGCACCCGCGGCTGATAAGGCATCTCCAGACAGTCGGGCATGTGGCAGGTAAAGCTCACATCCAGAATGGCTGTCCGTATCCCCCGGCTTTCTACTACATCTACCACCGATGCCACCAGCGGACCAGTCTGCCAGGTGAAAGCCGAACCGGGTTCCAGAATAATCTGCAGATGCGGATAGCGTGATTTCAATCCCTGCAACAAGCGAATCAAATGGTCTACGTCATAATCGGCACGTGTCATCAGGTGACCTCCACCCAGATTCAACCATTTCAACTGAGGAAACCAGCGACTGAATTTTTCCTCGATATGCTGGAGCGTGCGTTCCAGCTCGTAGGAATTCGACTCACAATGACAATGACAGTGGAAACCTTCAATACCTTCGGGCAACTGCTCCGGAAGCAGGTCGGCCGTTACACCGAAACGTGTACCCGGCGCACAAGGGTTATAGAGCTCTACTTCCACCTCCGAATATTCGGGATTGACACGGATGCCGCATGACACATGCTCCGGATAAGCCTTTGCCATCGGATAAAAACGCTCAAACTGCGACAAGGAGTTGAATGTGATGTGACTGCTGTACTTCAGGAATGCAGGAAAGTTCTGCGCGGTATAGGCCGGCGAATAAGTATGCGCCTTGCTGCCGAACTCTTCGAAAGCCAACCGTGCTTCGTATTCCGAACTGGCCGTGGTGTAACGGATGTATTCCCGAAAAATAGGGAACGACTTCCACATGGCAAAGGCTTTAAATGCCAGAATAATTTCCACTCCCGCCGTATCGGCCACATGCTTAATCAGCGTCAGGTTCTTTCTCAATAAATCTTCTTCCATGACATAGCATGGAGAAGGTATCTTATCCCAGTCTTTTATCATTCTTTTTCTCTGTTATTTAGCGTTTGAATCAATTATCTTAAAACGGGCAAATTTCAGCAGCAACTGTTTCACGCCGGCGTGCTGGAACTGTACGGTGGCTTTGCAGTTGTCTCCGTTGCCTTCCACCCGAGTCACTTCCCCTTTGCCGAAGCGTTCATGCTCTATCCACATGCCGGCAGAAAGTCCCCCTGCCGACGGACCGGCCGGAGCTGCCGAAGGACTCGCATCAGGTATACGGCGAAGCGTACGAGGAGGTACAAAACGATGAGGTTCTTCCGGCATCGGTCCGCCATCAAACATAGACGGCCCCGTTTCGCGGGGTTCGCGTTCGTAAGATGCACGGCTGGCTTCTTTCCGGAAGCGGCTGGCCTTTTCTTCGATGCGCGTACCCATCAGTTCCTCCTGCGGCACCTGCAGGTAACGCACGTCAATATCTTTCAAGAAACGGCTTGGATTACAGAACTCCATCTTTCCGTATTTGAAACGGCTCTTGGCGTATGACAAATAGCAGTGGTCTTCAGCCCGTGTCACTGCCACATAAAACAGACGGCGCTCTTCCTCGAGTGCCCGATAGGAAGCAGATGACAGCGGACTCGGGAACAGATTTTCTTCCAGTCCCACCACAAACACATTCGGAAACTCCAGCCCCTTGGCGGAGTGAATGGTCATCAGTGTCACCTTCGGCTGTGCTTCTCCCTGATCTTCATCCTGATCGGTCAGCAAGGCAATCTCTGAAAGATAATCCGACAAAAGCACATGTGGGCTTCCTTCTTCCTGACGGCCGTCGCAGAAATCGCGCATACCGTTCACCAGTTCCTCTATATTTTCCTGACGGCTCATGTTCTCCGGCGAACGGTCCTGATAAATCTCAGCCATGATTCCCGAACGTTTCACCAGTTCCATACCCAACGTATAGGCATCCTGCTCACGAGCCAAAGTAACGAATTCCGAAATCAGGTCGCGGAATCCCTGCAACTTGGTATAGGTTCCTTTATTCAGTTCCACTCCGTAGCTCAGCGGTTCGCAAAGCACTTTCCACAAACTCACCTCACAACGTCCGGCTGCTTCGGTCAACTTGCCCAATGTGGTATTCCCAATTCCTCGTGCCGGATAGTTGATGACACGCTTGAAAGCCTCTTCATCGTGCGGATTCACCGCCAGGCGGAAATAAGCCACCACATCCTTCACTTCCTTCCGCTGATAAAACGAAAGTCCTCCATAAATACGGTAGGGTATACTGCGCTTGCGCAAAGCTTCCTCAAAAATACGGCTCTGTGCATTCGTACGATAAAGAATAGCAAAATCATGATAGGCATATCCCGACTTGGCATGCAACTGCGCAATCTTGTTGGTCACGATTTCTCCTTCTTCCACATCGCTATAAGCCGCAAACACGCCGATAGGTTCCCCCTTGTCTTTCTCGGAGAATACTTCCTTCTGAATCTGGTCGCGGTTTTTCGCAATCAGGCTGTTCGCCGCATTCACGATGGTCTGCGTGGAGCGGTAATTCTGCTCCAACTTAAACAACCGTGCATCTTTGTATGTACGGGTAAAATTCAGGATATTATCAATGTTGGCTCCACGGAAAGAATAGATACTCTGGGCATCATCACCTACCACACACACAAACTGGTGTTTCTGCGTAAGCTGGAGTACGATGCTGTGCTGTGCAAAATTCGTATCCTGATACTCATCTACTAAGATGTAACGGAAACGCGCCGCATATTTATCACATATATCCGGACGAGTGCGGAACAACAAATAGGTGTACAGCAGCAGGTCGTCAAAGTCCATCGCGTCACTCTGCCGGCAGCGGTTCCAGTAACGCAGGTAGATTTCATGCAACAGAGGCACCTTCGCAGCCCGGTCAGCTTCTATGAGTTCGGCATTTGCCGCGTATGCCTCCGGCAACACCAGGTGATTCTTGGCATTGCTGATGCGGCCCTGCACCATCCCCGGCTTGTAAACCTTATCGTCCAGGTTCATTTCTTTTATGATAGTTTTCACCAGACTTTTGGAATCCGTTGCATCGTAAATTGTAAAATTAGGAGTAAAACCCAGCGCCTCAGCCTCGGCCCGCAATATCCGTGAAAAAATAGAATGGAAAGTCCCCATCCAAAGATAACGGGCACGTTCCTGCCCTACCTGACGGGCGATACGCTCCTTCATTTCACGAGCAGCCTTATTGGTAAAGGTCAGTGCCAGAATGGACCACGGCTCATAACCGTTGTCCAGCAAATAGGCTATCTTGTATGTCAGCACGCGAGTCTTTCCGGAACCGGCTCCGGCAATCACCAGCGAAGGGCCTTCGTTGTACAATACCGCCTCGCGCTGACTTTCATTCAGTTCATTCAAATAGTCTGTCATACAGGTCAAAATAAATCCGCCACAAAGATAGCACAAATCCGTCAGTGTCCTAACACTTTTTTCGACTCTCCCCTTAAACAATTTTCCCCTTTGAGATGTTATAAGTTGGTACAGTAAAACAATTACCATCGTATTAAGGTTATAAAGAAAGGGAGGCTTACCGACTGTCAAATCCGGCAAAGCCTCCCTCTTTTATTTATGTATCTATAAAATCAATTCTTGAAACTATGAATCGGAGCAGGAATTCGTCCACCACGGTTCACAAAAGCTTCACAGCTGAAACGGTTGACCGGCATTACCGGTGCATAGCCCAGCAATCCACCGAACTCTACCGTATCGCCCACTTCCTTTCCTACTACCGGAATGATTCTCACCGCCGTCGTTTTCTGATTGACCATACCAATGGCCGATTCATCGGCAATCATTCCTGAAATGGTTGCAGCTGAAGTACTACCCGGAATGGCAATCATATCCAGCCCTACAGAGCATACACACGTCATGGCTTCCAGTTTTTCGATAGTCAAGGCCCCAGCCACAACCGCATCAATCATTCCCTGGTCTTCACTGACCGGAATAAACGCACCACTCAGTCCGCCCACATAAGAAGAAGCCATTACGCCACCCTTCTTCACCTGATCGTTCAGCAAGGCTAAGGCAGCCGTTGTTCCCGGTGCACCCGGATATTCTAATCCGATTTCCTGAAGAATCTCTGCCACACTGTCACCTACTGCCGGAGTTGGAGCCAACGAAAGGTCGATGATACCAAACGGCACATTCAAACGGCGAGAAGCTTCCTGTGCCACCAGCTGCCCCACACGCGTAATCTTGAACGCCGTGCGCTTAATGGTTTCACAAAGCACCTCAAAACTTTTGCCACGAATCTGTTCCAGGGCATATTTCACCACACCCGGACCGCTGACACCCACATTGATAACGGCATCCGGTTCTGAAACGCCGTGAAAAGCACCTGCCATAAACGGATTGTCATCCGGAGCATTGCAAAGCACCACCAGTTTGGCACAACCTAAAGAGTCGCGTTCTTTCGTCATTTCCGCCGTTTCCTTGATGATTTCACCCATCAGTTTCACTGCATCCATGTTGATACCGGTCTTAGTTGAGCCTACATTCACAGAACTACAAATACGTTCTGTACAAGCCAAAGCCTTCGGAATGGAACGAATCAGCAACTCATCGCTACGACTCATACCTTTCGATACGATAGCCGAATATCCTCCGATAAAGTTTACACCCAGTTCGCCCGCAGCCTTATCCAGCGTCTTGGCAATCTGCACGTAATCATCCGGAGTCTTGCAAGCCGTTCCTCCCACCAGTGCAATAGGCGTAATCGAGATACGCTTGTTTACGATAGGAATTCCAAATTCCTTGGAAATATCCTCACCCGTCTGCACCAGATTCTTTGCCAGACCGGTAATCTTATTATATATATTCTGACAAAGCACCTCCAGGTTACTGTCCGCACAATCCAGCAGGTTAATACCCATAGTAATGGTACGTACATCCAGGTTCTCCTGCTCTATCATCTTGTTGGTTTCAAGAACCTCAGTTATATTAATCATACCGTTTCCCGTTTTTATTAGATACGATGCATTTTGTCAAAGATTTCTTCACGCTGGCATTTGATCTGTACCCCAATGCCAGAACCGATATTCGCCAGTTCGCTCACTGCCTGTTCAAAAGGCTTTTCCAGCTTGGTCATATCCACAATCATCATCATTGTGAAATACTCCTGCACGATGGTCTGCGAAATATCCAGAATATTCACTTTATTTTCTGCCAGATAGGTACACACCTGAGCAATGATACCTACCGTATCCTTACCCACCACTGTAATAATAGCTTTGTTCACCATTGTTTCTAAAATAAATTGTTGTTTATGCCCCACAAAGGTAGACAATTCTTTCTATGTGTCACCTTTTCAAAAGAATTATTTTCAAGAAAGTTGTGTTTCCACAAAAAGCATGACACTTTGCAGACACTATTTCGATTTCTTTACAGGCCTTTTGCCTTTGCTTCGTTCCAGATGGCATCCATCTCTTCCAGCGACATATCCTTCAGATTCTTTCCTTCCTTAATGGTATGCGCTTCCAGGTAATTAAAGCGACGGATAAACTTCTGGTTTGTCCGCTCCAGCGCATTGTCCGGATTGATTTTATACAAGCGGGCCGCATTAATCAGGCTGAACATTACATCACCAAATTCGGCCTCTGCCTTTTCTTTGTCCATCTGACCTACCTCTGCTTCAAACTCGCCTATTTCTTCCTTCACCTTGCTCCATACCTGCTCACGCTCTTCCCAGTCAAACCCTACATTGCGGGCCTTGTCCTGAATGCGATACGCTTTAATCAATGAAGGAAGGGCATCGGGCACCCCGCTCAATACAGACTTATTGCCATCTTTTTCCTTCAACTTAATCTGCTCCCAGTTTTCAGACACTTTTTCTGCCGTATCCGCCTTCACTTCGCCAAATACATGCGGATGGCGGAAAATCAGTTTGTCGCACAACTTATCGCACACATCCTTGATGTCGAAATCACCTGTTTCACTGCCAATCTTGGCATAGAATACCACGTGAAGCAATACGTCGCCTAATTCCTTGCAAATATTTTTCTTGTCGTCCTTCATCAGGGCATCACAGAGTTCATACACTTCTTCAATCGTGTTCGGACGCAAACTTTCATTGGTCTGTTTACGGTCCCACGGACATTTCACCCGTAACTCGTCCAGCACGTCGAGCAGGCGTCCGAACGCTTCCATCTTTTCTTCTCTTGTATGCATGATTTTCTATTTTTCTGTTTTACCCTGCAAAGGTACAACAAAAAAGCAAATCCTATTTCACTTCCACCTGCCAGTTTATTTCCAGCGGGTTGTTTTTCATACGCCACACCACGGGCAGAGACGGATTGTCCCATATCCACATCTCACCCCCTTCATGACGGTCTACCACATGCAATAACGGACGTCCGGCATTCTTTTCCGATTCATCGGCTACACGGTCATACACCGTCCGGTTAAACTCCATACTTCCCTTTTCTTTCAACTGCTGCCATGCACTCTGAGGTAACACATACGCTGTTTCCAAAGATGAGAGCGTCAGGTGATTTCCATCCTTCGGCTGTAGGAAACACAACTGCTTTCCGTTTTTCAAGGCTTCCGGTGTCATGGTGTAACTGCCCGACTGCCAATGCAGGTTGCGTTCAATACCCCAGTTCATCTGTATATTCTCTCCCTGCTGACAGAAAACTACCTGATAACGGCGTGTCTGACCATGCAACTTGAACACAAACTTCAATGTATCCGATACGGCAGTCTGTGCAGACAGCATGCCCGTGCTCCACAGACATGCCGTTAAAAATCCAAGTAAATATCTTTTTTTCATACGCATCTTATTTATCCAATCCCAGTTCCTTTCCCCAGCTTCCGGGCTTCTTTCCCATTTTCAAAATCAGCTCACCTCCGGCCATTATATCCTTGTGACGCAAAACAGAATATGGATAGTCTTTTCCATTCAATGTCACACCCTGGATATAACAGTTTTTATCCGAAAGTCCTTCGGCCACGACCTTAAACTCTTTTCCTCCTTCCAGATGGAAAGTCGTAGAGGTCAGTAGCGGTGTATGAATCAGGTAATAATCCTGTCCGGCATTCGGATACAAGCCTATCATGTGGAATGCCAGCCAAGAAGACATGGCACCTGAGTCATCATTACCCGGCAAACCTACCGGACCGTCGTTATAGTTCTTTGCAATAATCTCACGGATACGGTCGCTTGAGCGCCAGGGTTTACCCAGCCAGTGATACAGACAAGGTGTCAGGAAAGACGGTTCGTTGTTCACATTGAAGAAACCTTTATCAAAGAAAATATCCAGTCGTTTTTCAAAATCGGCTGCCCCGCCACATTTCTCTATCAGCCCCGGCACATCGTGCGGAATGCTCAACGAATATTCCCATGAACTGGCTTCATAGAAGAACATGCTCCACCAAGGAGTGTACCATGGTCCTTCGAAGGTAACCGGTGTGTATTTAAACTTTGGCTGCATGCGAGTGGAATGACCGAAAGGAATAGAGTCCAACCAGTTTCCTTCCTTGTCGCGCGGCATGATAAAGCCTTTCGCCCCTTCATGTTCGTAGTCACCACGCCACAAGTTTTTCCAGTTTTCCGACTGCTTCAAATAACGCTGATACAGGTCTTCTTTACCCAAGCCTTTAGCCACCAATGCAATGGCATAATCACAATAAGAATATTCTACTGTGCGGTTACCTGCACGGTCAATGCCGTGAGGTATGTAGCCTAATTCCAGATAAGGAATCAGTCCGCCTCGGCCTTCTGCCTCTTCATTTCCACCGGGAGGCACCGTAGCGTCCTTCAGCATGGCTTCCAATGCTAGTTCATAATCAATTCCTTTTAATCCTTTCACAAAGGCATCGGCAATTACAATTTCCGCATTCGAACCACCCTGTGTACGACCGTTGCTGTTACCGCTACGCGCATCGGGCATATAACCATCACGTTTGTAAATATTTACCAGCGAACGTACAATGTCGGCCTCCCGTTTCGGGTCAATCAAGGTAATCAAAGGAGAAGAGCTACGATATGTATCCCAGATAGCATAAAAATCGTCGTAATAAGGTTCCGGATCACTCCACAGCGGATTCTCGCCCGTACGGTCTACTGGCATCAGCATGGTGTGATACAGTCCGGTATAGAACATGCGCTTCTTTGCAAGCGGAGTCGACGGATTGATTTCTATTTTCTGAAGAAGTTGCTCCCACTGTCCTAACAAATCCTGATGCACCTTTTCAAACGACCAGTGAGGAATTTCAGAATGCGCATTGATTTTTGCCTTCTGCATACTCAGGAAAGAAATACCCACCTTCAACTGCACCACTTTGTCATTCTTCGCAAAACGCAACAAGGCACCTGTCTTTTCTGCAGAGTCATACTGCGACTGTGCCTCCGTAATACGGTTTCCTTTCCAGGTAAGCGACTGCACAAACGGACGGTCTGTCTCCGCATAGAAATATACCGTATAAGCCTTTCCGTTGTTCCATCCGCCACGAATACGTGTATAACCAGCAACTTCATGGTCGGAAAGCACCTGAATTTCAGAACCAACAAACTGCTGAGCCTCGCGTGCATCCGGCACCGGATTTTCTCCCAAGAAGAAACCTGCATCCACTGCCAGCGATTTCAAAGAATCTTCCGGATACGTAAAACGATAGAAAGAAGCGCGATTGGCAGTAGTGATTTCCGTACGGATACCATTCTGCTTGAACTGCGTATCATAATATCCTAACCGGATGGTTTCATACTCACGGTAGTCATAATGGTTGACCCGGTCCATACCATTTCCAAACGGAGTAACCAGTACATTTCCATACTTGGGACCTCCCCCCGTACCACTGACATGCACCTGAGCAAATCCGTCTACCCGCTCCGGCATAGGTAACCATCCACTATTAGGAGAAGGTGTACAGTCAGGCGAAGGCTTTACCATGCCATACGGACACGACGGCCCGATAAACACACGTCCCAGTCCCTCGGAACCGATACGAGGGTCGACATAAGAAGAATACTCATAAGAATCTACGGAAGTTTGTCCTTCCACTGTTCCTACTCCAATGAACCCCAGTAGAAACAAGCATATTGATTTTGTGTTCCACATAAGTAATATAGTTTCAACAAAAGTTTAAGCAAACATTTAATTCTCATTTTAGGCAAAAGTTAAGAGAAACACCCAGCCTAAAGAGGAAAATAATGCAAACTAAGAGGGAAATAGTACACTTCAGGAAGTTAATCGCCTGTGATTGTATCTTTTTCCAGGTCAATCACAAAATTCTGACAAGGCTCTCCATTCAGAAAAGCAAGGAAAAGCGTACCCAAACCTTTCACCATCTCCACTTCGGCCGAACGGAACGTAGAAATACGCGCACGGTCAAACAGATAACGATAAACCGCCAAACGAGTCCTCGGAATATCTTCCAAAGCCAGACGTTCTGCATAACGCAGACGATATAAATCCAGAACCAAATCTTTCATACACCAGTCAGTCCAGTCGGCATCATCCGACTTCTCTTCTCCCGACACGGCTTCCAGCATCTGGGCACCGGTAAAATCCAGGCAGGCCCGCCAGGATTCCGGAAGGTCACGCGGAATGAATCGCAGACGAACCAAATCACGAAACTGATAATCGCAGAATTCTCCATACGTACGGGCAGAAAGAATTTCTTTATTCCATACAGGTGAATGTCCTTTCAGACTATCCGACTGGTATTCTGCCCGATACAAAGGAAACAGACTATCGAATCCTGGCACCGTGTCCAATGCTACCGTTTCCACCCGAAACACCTCATCGCTTTCAATGGTCAGAATCTTATAGGCCGGTACATAGGTCGCAATTGAAGGGACCTGTATATTATATAGGTGTTTCCCGTCTTTTCCTTCCCAGATACCAGTATCATTCACGTGCATGTGTCCGGCAAAATGCAGACGCAGTCCGGCTTGCAGAAAAGCCTCACTCACTTCGGCTTCCGGCACACGGTGCAGATCGAACCGGCGGTCGCCCCACATCTGACGTACAGACTCCGACACTCCGTCATTGAAGTCGACCAACGGATAATGTGAAAATGCCACCAGTGTCTTATGGCGCTTCTGTGCTTCCTCTACTACCTTTCGCACCCAAGGCAACAAAAACGGTTTGTGTTTCAGCACAAGGTTGCATCCAGCACTGGAACCTTGATAGCTCCACTTTCCATCCTTCATTTCTTTTGGAAGATAAACTCCCCCGTCAATGGCCAGCAGCCAGAGTCCGTCTACCGGTTCTACCAGGTAACTAGCATCCGTAGCCGTCAGCGAATCGCACAGTGTGTAGGTCCGCTTGCTCAATACACTTTCACGGCAAGCATCCTCGTAAGAATACTTGTCATACGTATAAGAAGTAAAAGGACTTTCCCAATAACAGTCGTCCTTCCGAGGGAAAAAGCCAAAATCGGCATAGCATTCCATCTGCGACACATAACCGGCACACGAATCCTCACGCGTCACACGGCTTCCGTCTGCTGCCAGAAAATGCGCATTCTTTTGCATCAGCCCCAAAGGAAGAGCCGGATCATGATTACCTGTAGTCACAAAAAAGCGCATACCTTTTCTTTGCGTGTACGAATGCAATATATTCTTTATTTTTTGTTGATTGAAGAACTGCCCGTTATCGGTTAAATCACCCGGCAACACAACCCAGCGAATATTCCTGCGAGCCACGTCATCAAGAGCCGCCAGAAGCGCATAATAATTTTCATTAAACAAACGGGTGGACTGTACCTGTACCTCCATGGAACGCACTCGTTCGGCATGACCGTCCACATCTTGAATATGTGCATCCGATATAAATGCAATCTGTGTCTGCGCATTTCCCAACAGCGTAATTCCCCACAAACATGCCACCAAGCACAGCTTTATCATTTTACTCATAAATACGTACTTAAGAATCTCTTACAAAGATAGTGATTTTATCAAAAAGGAGACTCTCCATTCTTCCTTTTAAAACAGCATCCTATTCTTGACATACCTTTGAAATATTTTCTTAACCACAAAGAATCTTTTACGTTTCTTACAGCAAAGCCTTATGTTTTCCCGACGGAAAACGTATAGCTCCACCCGGAAAAACATAAGGCTCTCACAAGGGAGACATAAAACACCCTGCTTCATTTCTCCCTACATACAAAGGGGATTATAAATCAATGATTCGGACACTGATGTTCTCCACCCTCATGATGATGATCGCAACCTACGCCAGAATCCTGTATCTTTCCAGCCAGATAGGCCTCAGCCACTTCCATCACTGAACCATGGCATCCTCTGATTACCTCTATGCCACAAGCTGAAAGTTTGGCCAGCGCACCGGCTCCCATATTGCCGGCCAACATCACGGTCACCCCGTCAGCCTGTAATTTAGAAGCAATATCCGACTTACATCCACAACCCTGCGGAGAAGGGAGCACTTGCGTACGAGCTATACGGTTCTCTTCGTCTACCGTAAAAATGGTGTAAAACTCACAATGACCGAAATGGTCGTCTATCAGACCGTTTCTTGTAGGTAAAGCTATCTTTTTCATACGCGCTTAATTTGATAATTTATTGGTGCAAAGGTAAAGAAAAAATGCCTGTACTTACACTATCGGGCCAGAACAAATGAAGTTTTCGGGCAAAGCCCCCTAAAATCCAAGTAGTTTTATTATTTTTGCAGCCGATTATACGATAAACATAAATAATAAAGATATTATAACCATGGAATTAGCAAGTAAGTACAATCCCGCTGACGTGGAGGGAAAATGGTATCAGTATTGGCTGGATCACAAACTTTTCAGTTCTAAACCCGACGAACGTGAACCTTACACCGTCGTCATTCCTCCCCCTAACGTGACGGGAGTGCTCCACATGGGACACATGCTGAACAATACCATCCAGGATATTCTTGTAAGACGTGCCCGCATGATGGGAAAGAATGCGTGCTGGGTACCGGGTACAGACCATGCATCCATCGCTACTGAAGCAAAGGTGGTAAATCGTCTGGCTCAACAAGGCATCAAGAAAACAGACCTTACACGTGAAGAGTTCTTGAAACATGCATGGGCGTGGACAGAAGAACACGGAGGCATCATTCTGAAGCAGCTCCGCAAACTGGGCGCATCATGCGACTGGGACCGTACGGCTTTCACCATGGACGAGGCCCGTAGCAAGAGCGTAATCAAAGTGTTCGTAGACCTTTATAACAAGGGACTGATTTACCGTGGCGTACGTATGGTAAACTGGGACCCGAAAGCACTGACTGCCTTGTCTGACGAAGAAGTAATCTACAAAGAAGAGCATAGCAAACTGTATTACCTGCGTTATTACGTAGCTGATGACGACATGAGCGGTGAAACAGGAGCTGAAGGTGAAATCGTACACCGCGACGCACAAGGTCGCCGTTATGCCGTAGTAGCTACTACGCGTCCGGAAACCATCATGGGTGATACGGCGATGTGTATCAACCCGGCAGACCCGAAGAACCAGTGGCTGAAAGGCAAGAAAGTTATCGTTCCGCTGGTAGGACGTGTGATTCCGGTTATTGAAGACAGCTATGTAGACATTGAATTCGGTACAGGTTGTTTGAAAGTTACTCCGGCACACGACGTGAACGACTACATGCTGGGAGAAAAATACAACCTTCCTTCTATTGATATTTTCAATGACAACGGTACACTGAGTGAAGCTGCCGGATTGTATGTAGGTATGGATCGCTTCGACGTACGTGCGCAGATTGAAAAAGACCTGGATGCAGCAGGATTGCTGGAAAAGGTAGAAGCTTATACGAATAAGGTAGGTTTCTCTGAACGTACCAACGTAGCCATCGAACCGAAACTGTCTATGCAGTGGTTCCTCAAGATGCAGCACTTTGCCGACATGGCATTGCCGCCGGTAATGAACGACGAGTTGAAGTTCTACCCTGCCAAATATAAGAATACATACCGCAACTGGCTGGAAAACATTAAAGACTGGTGTATCAGCCGTCAGCTGTGGTGGGGACACCGTATTCCGGCTTACTACTTGCCGAAAGGTGGTTTCGTAGTAGCTGAAACTCCGGAACAGGCATTGGAACTGGCTAAGGAAAAAACCGGAGATGCAAACCTGAAGATGGAAGACTTGCGTCAGGAAGATGACTGCCTCGACACCTGGTTCTCTTCATGGTTGTGGCCGATTTCATTGTTCGACGGTATCAATAACCCGGGCAACGAAGAAATCAAGTACTACTACCCGACTGCCGACCTAGTAACCGGACCGGACATCATTTTCTTCTGGGTAGCACGTATGATTATGGCTGGCTACGAATACATGGGCGACATGCCGTTCCGCAACGTATACTTCACCGGTATCGTACGCGACAAGATTGGCCGTAAGATGTCAAAATCACTCGGTAACTCACCCGACCCGCTGGAACTGATTGAACAGTTCGGTGCCGACGGAGTGCGTATGGGAATGATGCTGGCTGCTCCTGCCGGAAACGATATTCTTTTCGATGAAGCACTTTGCGAACAAGGACGTAACTTCAACAACAAGATATGGAATGCCTTCCGTCTGGTAAAAGGCTGGCAGGTAGCCGACATCGAACAGCCGGAATATGCCAAACTGGCCACTGAATGGTTTGACTCTATGCTGGCCAAGACCGCAGAAGAAGCAAACGACCTCTTCGGTAAATACCGTCTGAGCGAAGCGTTGATGGCTGTATATAAGTTGTTCTGGGACGAATTCTCAAGCTGGTATCTGGAAATGGTGAAACCTGCATACGGACAGCCTATCGACAAGGTAACCTACGAAAAGACATTAGCATTCTTTGAAACCTTGCTGAAACTGCTCCATCCGTTCATGCCGTTCATCACAGAGGAGTTGTGGCAGCACATTTACGACCGTCAGCCGGGCGAAAGCATCATGACCCAGACGCTCGTAAAAGACATGCCTTACAACGAAGCACTGATTGCACAGTTTGAAGCTGTGAAAGAAGTAATCAGTGGCATCCGTACCATCCGCCTGCAGAAGAACATCGCACAGAAAGAAGCGTTGGCACTTGAAGTAACTGGAGAAAATCCGGTAGCCGGCTTTGGTTCTGTAATAGCCAAACTCTGCAACTTGTCAGAAATCAAGCAGGTAGAAACCAAGTCAGAAGGAGCTGCTGCCTTCATGGTGGGTACTACAGAATATGCCGTACCATTAGGTAACCTGATTAACGTAGAAGAAGAGCTAAAAAAACTGGAAGCTGACCTGAAATATCAGGAAGGATTCTTGCAAAGCGTAATGAAAAAGCTGAGCAACGAAAAGTTTGTCAGCAAGGCTCCGGCCAATGTCATTGAAATGGAACGCAAGAAACAGGCTGATGCAGAAACGAAGATTGCAGCATTGAAAGAAAGCATTGCTGCATTGAAGCGTTAAGCTACTTGTTTCCCTAAAAATAAAACCCTTCCTAAATAGCTGACAGTTATTTAGGAAGGGTTATCTTTTAATAAATCAGAACAATACAAGACCTACAGACAGGGCGCTGAACTCAGGACCGTACGCCGTATCAAGTATCTTACAAGGACTATATTTTACGTAAAATCCAATCGTCTTATAACCTATAGATGCCTGAATATCTATTGTCACCGGAGTTTGATGGATGTTGCTATCGGTCAGCTTAAATTCCTGTCCATCCAATTTATACCTCGTTTTCAGACTGGCATGTGTATTGAAATTGACAATTGCTCCCAGACTGAAGTTGAAATTATTCTTTGTTTCATGAGTAAGCATGACAGGAACAGCCCAACTGAAAACTTTGATACGTGAAAACTGAATGTCGGCTTCTTCTGGATAACTACCGATGTACATATCACTACCCGCATCTTTTATAAAACGCTGCCTGCTGGTCATCCGGTAATTGCGCCAGCTGCATGCCACTCCGATAGAAAGAGAAGTTTCCGTAGCCCACGGATAACACTGCCATCCGAGAGTAGGAGTAGTAACCTCCCATGATGATCCCATGCTGACATCCATATTTTCAGGAGCTCCCTGCACGCAGGAAAGTCCTATCTTAAAATCTTTCAGCACAAACTCATTACGCTTATGCCTTTTTTCCGACGTGCGTTTTCTAAAAGGAATATTAAAATCCCAGTTGCCGCTGCGCTCCTTTGTTACCGAAACATCCGAAGGAGATATTTCCACTTCACGAGCATAACGGAAACCCGGATTATCTTTCTTTCCATTGATTTCCACAAGGAAGCGATTTCCAGACTCAGTGATTGTCACCCGTTCGGGATTCTCCACACTCATGACATTTTCCACCTTCAGTGAATCTCTACTTTCGGCATATCCGCCAGTTGCAGTCAGCAGAGTGACTGCAAGCAAAATCATTTTCTTCATATCTTATCGTATCTTGTTTGTTTGCATTTCATTTGAACATCTGTTTCAGTTCTTCCAGAGTAACTTCTCCTTCCATGTATACCACCGTCACTTCAGCCTTCTTTTTGCTGCCAGGCGCGACCAAAGTATTCCGATAGAATAAATACCTGTAATTGTCATCCCGTGGCGGAAAACAGTAAAAACCGTAATATAATTTCTTACCCACTCTGCCCTCCTCCTTATCAACTGCCGCTAGAGCATCCCGACTGACAAACTCCTCTATTTCTTCCGACACAGCCGGAGCATCAGTGACTGTCAAGCTGCGAAACAAGGTCAGATGATACTTTTTCAATTCTTTCCCTTTGATAAGCACCTCTACGGCACGTTTGTCATGCTTAAAGCGACTTTCAAACAAGGCGTCTACATGCATACCTTTCTGTGCATACCCAGACAACACAGACAGCATGATTATCCATAATATAACCCATCGTTTCATATCATCTTGTCATTAATTATCCATTGATATAGTATCATTTTCTTCCAACGTCTGAAACAAATCCGACAACTGCATTTCGACAGTTTCCTCCGGTGAATAGTGACGAACCTTTTCCACAGACTTCAAAGCCTCGGAAAATACAATTTCCTTGTCGGTACAACGTTCCCCGTTAATATAAGCCACACACACATTGGTTCTTTCCGTCAGCTGCCAAGTTGTAATCAGAACAATGATTCCCATAACCGCAGCTGCTA
Source organism: Phocaeicola sp. ICN-14070 (assembly GCF_037892625.1). Lineage (NCBI taxonomy): Bacteria > Pseudomonadati > Bacteroidota > Bacteroidia > Bacteroidales > Bacteroidaceae > Phocaeicola > Phocaeicola sp. ICN-14070. Next base: position 82,271 of record NZ_JBBKBF010000007.1, read on the forward strand.
CATAATGCCACATTCGTACACTGCGTGTATGCGGTCGATTGTATATGGAACGTCTTGTAACAAAATATCCCATCACAGCACGAAGTTCATCGAACTCCTTGCCTTGTGCAGCAGGAGTAGCTAAAAAACGTGCCAGTGCTTCTTCTTCAGCCTCACTCGTTTCAGCCTCAAAGTAGCGGTTTGCCAGCTCTTTCCACTGTTGAAAAGTTCGTTCGTTGTTTTTCATCGCTCCATTTGTTTTAAGTAACATTCTCTAATTTCTTTTCTCGCTCTCGATAGTTGCATACGTACTGCTGCCTCCTGCATACCCAATATGCCGGCTATTTCATTATATTTCTTTCCTTCATATTCTTTCATGTGCAGAATCTGCTTCTGAAGTGGCGTCAATCTAGATTCAATAATACGCTCAACCATACGGAACTGCTCTTCCTTTTCCAACACCTCGGCTGCTGAATCGGAAATAGATTCATCTCGATTTTCGTCCAGCTCCACCGTAAGCAAATGATTCTTTTTACGCAAAGTATCGATACACAGATTCTTTACCGTAACAACTGTAAGCGCCTCTGCCTCTTCACGCGAATCGATTCGGTCTGCATGCTTCCACAGACGGAAGAAAGCCTCCTGCAACGCATCGTCAGCATCCTCTCTGCTAGGAAGGAGGCGCATTGCCAACTGGAGAAAACTTTTTCTCAAATCGGTGAAAGTTGATATCAATGTTTCTTTACTCATGCTTATTAGAATCGTCGTAGAAGTCATTTCTCAAAAAGGTAAACGTAAAACTATATCTTTTGTAACAAAAAAAGACACAAAAATCTTATCTTTTATTCTCAGGACAAATAAAAGACAAGACAAAATGAGTACACAATCATCTACAACAGAATCTGGTCAAACAATTGATTACCCCCAAAAGTCCACCATATTTCCGAACTGACATATTTTCCTTTGAGGAATATAAATGAAATTCTGTCAGCTAAAACTGACAAATGAAGCAGACGATTTGTCAGTCTTTGCCAAAGCAATTGATTTACATCAACAAAACAACAGAAAAATAAAATTACATGCTATAAAACATGTTTTTCAAAAAAAAGGCATTACCTTTGCAGTGTAATAAAACGAACGAAGGAACCTGAAAGGGTTCTGGAGGAAAGGATAAAAAGATTAAGGATAACAACAATAGGTAACAAAGATTTGAAAGGTCCTCTGCGAAGAGCACCTCGAAGAACAATAACTAAACTAGAGATTAAGATACAATAGGTACTAACAAAAAGCAAATGAAAGGATAACAGTTATGAAAAAGGTAACAAAGATTTTCAAGAAGATTGCAAATGCAGATCCTATGATCTGGGGGTACGTCATGTTGAGTGAAAACGCTCACACGAAGTAACCCGCTGCCGATGACCGGCGGATTTATTATGATTAGAAAACGAAACAATTGACAATAGAAAGTCCGGAAATCTATTTTCTGACCATGTGCAGAAGGTAAGATTTCCGGACTTTTTTTATTTCTTGACGATATAATCTCTATCGAATCGGTTGTAACTTGATAATCTCCCCTAATTCAGGAATTATGACCGGCATACCGCGCTTCTTGGCTTCTGCCGCAAACACATGAGGAGGATCGAACAAAGGTTCATCCGAAAGGTCAAAAGTGCCATAGTGCATTGGAATTGTAACCTTTGCATGCAAATCTGCCGAAGCAGTCAATGCATCGTATGGAGATATATGATTCGGCTTCATAAACCAGCGAGGCTTGTAGGCTCCAATTCCTACCATGCAATAATCTATATGAGAAAAAAATCCTGCAATTTCTTCAAAATGCCGGGCATATCCAGTATCTCCACTATTATAGATGGTAATACCATCTCCCTGAATCATAAATGAGCCCCACAAACGCTCTCCTCCATCGCTTACACCACGCTTGCTCCAATGCTGGGCAGGCAAAAAGGTCAAGCGGAAATCGCCATCGACATACTGTTCATACCATGCAGCTTCTATCACTTCCAGATTAGGGAACCAGCTTTTTATCAAAGCCCCCGTATTCAAGCCACAAAAGAACTTAAGTTGAGGATTATCTGCTACCAGACGTGCTACACTCGGTTTATCCAGATGGTCAAAATGATCATGACTAATAAGCAGATAGTCTATCTGACGAAAAATAGACGGATCGGCAGGGAATTGACTTCGGCGTTTGACAAACGGAATACTTCCATATACAGGATCAATCATCAAACGCTTTCCACTCAATTGAAGAAAAAAAGAGTTATGCCCCAACCAAATCAATGAATTACCCACCACTTTCTCCAGAGAGGTGAGATAATGCACTTTAGGATTCCATTTGATTGTACGCTTTTCTTTCCGCTGGGGATTAGGAGAGAACCGCCATTTCAGGACACTTCCCATCCCCGGTTTCCAACGGTGCTGACGGTTAAAAAATTTGCCATTCACAGTCGGATTCCCTCTCCAATGAGGGTGTATGCTTCGCAACCCCTCATTGCGGCGGAATGTGATTCGCTCTCCCATTCTAGCGGAATTTAACGTTCCAACAAGTCCTTCAAAAAGGCATCCAATTCTTCATCCAACCCTTTTAGCAGCTCATCATTCAGCAACAAGGTCTCATCTTCGTCCACAAGAAGCAGTTCGGCTACCGTTTCTTTGTCTTCGTCAACCAGCACAAAAGAGTAAGGCTTCATCAGACAAAGCTTCTCCAGTTTTCCGCTCTCTTTCAGCGCCTCAACCTCAGCACGAAGAATCGGTTCTACTACAGTATAGAAGTCATCACTCTCATATTCTACCCACTCATTGATGATTGTACGCGACAATTCCTGATCGTCATCGTCGAAAATAATCAGCTCACCACTTTCTGAGTTTGGTTGCAAATGAATATCTGTAACGACCGTTTCATCTCCTTCTGATGCATACCGGCAAAGGGCAGTTTTCAGAGCCGAGACTATTGAAGCACGTGATTGTTCACTCATTTTCATAGGCTATATTCTTTTTATGTACTCAAATGTACAAAAAAAATGAATCGGACAAGATATTATTAATTGATTTTGTTTCCAAAACGAGCCATTTGAAGGTTCAGCAACTGAAAATCTTTGGCGCGTTCCTGCAATACTGTAGAATAAAAGAGTGCAGCACGTTCTTCTTCCGAACCTTTAGATGCACAACTTTTTGCTTTTTCAATCCAAGAAACAGCCTCATCCATCACCCCCTGTACCTCACAGGCTAAAGCCATATTGAAAGCAGCGCGTGATTTCAATTTTCCCTTTTTCAATGAGTCGTATAAATTCTTCCACAAACGGCCTGCTTCCTGCCAGTCTCCTTCTCGTAGTGAAACTGCTGCATCACGCATGTCGGGATTTCCTCCATCAAAATAAATTCGTTCTACATTCTTCCAATGAGGAACTAACTGGTTAACAAGCGTAATACCGGTATGTTGAGAAGCTTCTTTCACTACATCATGGTCAGATAACATAGGAGTTAAATCCCATAACATACTATCCACCTTACTGATAGTTACCACAGGCATTACCCTAGAAGGAATGTATGCACGCACTACCGGACGGATTTTCAAATCAAAAGCAGCAAAAGGGGAGATTAAACCCGGATAGTAGATTTCTTTCTTTCCGGTCAACAATTGAATTCTGTCCACTGAAAGAATCATATCGACCCCAAGTACTTGAGTTAAACTGTCTACTACCGGTTGAGGGAGAATTTCTCCTCCTGTCAATTCCTGCGTAATTGCTGAATCTGAAATAACTACCTGATAGAAATAATGACTATCAGCCAGTCCTCCAGCCAAACTTTCCGACAAAACCTTCCCATCTCCTTCCAATCGGCCCAATGTCAATAAATCCTTTTTAGGGAAAGGTATAGCAGGAGCATGGTTCACTACTGCCACCGTACGAACCTGCTCAGGAAAAGTAACCTCTGCGGGATATAACTGATCAAACGTAAAAGGCTGAAGTCCTCCACAAGAAACCAGCATAGTAGCTGCTAAAAGGATTCCGGCCATAATGTATTTCTTCATAATTCACTACTTTTTTGTTCGCAAACAAAAATAATAAATAAAAAAGACACGGATTCCATCGTTTTCACAGATTATTCTAAATTAAGAAATAAAAATCTGCAAACGGTGAAAACCGTGTCTTAAATATCTCAATCAAGTGCTTAATCAGGCATTTTTCCCGTGACAGTTTTTATATTTTAATCCGCTGCCACAAGGACATGGGTCATTGCGACCGACTGTCTTTTCTGAGCGATAAGGCTCTTGCTTCTGTTCACGAGTATCACGACCTGCTGCTTCACGCTGGTCTGGGTCAGTCAAATCCTGCTTTTCTTCACGATACTGCTGGCGGGGAGCCTGAGGTTCAGGAGCGGCTTCACGCACTTGTTCCGGCTCCTGCACCGGTATCTGACCACGCATCAATACAGAAATAGTGTTGTTGTTAATCTTGTTGACCATGTTATCAAACAGATTCACAGATTCCAGTTTGAAAATCAATAGTGGATCTTTCTGCTCATAACTTGCGTTCTGCACAGAATGCTTCAGTTCATCCAGTTCACGCAGGTTTTCTTTCCATGCATCATCAATTGTATGCAACAAGATGGCTTTTTCGAACGACTTCACAATTTCTTTTGACTCGCTTTCGTATGCAGCTTTCAAGTTTACTGAAATGTTGTACATACGCTTACCATCAGTAATAGGTATCATGATATTTTCATACATGTGTCCCTGAGCCTCATATACCTGTTTGATAACCGGATTAGCAATCTGAGCCATACGTTCAGTCTTACGTTTGAACAATGCCATAGCTTCCTGGAAAGTCTGTTCTGCCAGATCGTCTTTCTTCTTGGAACGGAAATCTTCTTCAGTAAACGGAGCTTCCATAGCCAGAACCTGAAGAATTTCCATCTTGGCATCATCATAAGTCGGCTGCTGTACGGCATTGTAGCAACGTTCCCAAATCATATCTACAATATCCATTCCGATACGTTCTCCCATAAGCGCATGACGACGTTTGGTGTAAACCACTGTACGCTGCTTGTTCATCACGTCATCGTATTCCAACAGACGTTTACGGATACCAAAGTTGTTTTCTTCCACCTTCTTCTGTGCACGTTCAATGGAGTTAGAAATCATCTTGTGTTCAATCATTTCTCCTTCCTTAAATCCTAACTTATCCATCACAGTAGCAATACGGTCGGATGAGAACAGACGCATCAAATCGTCTTCCAAAGAAACAAAGAATACAGAAGAACCCGGGTCACCCTGACGTCCGGCACGACCACGCAACTGGCGGTCTACACGACGTGATTCGTGGCGTTCTGTACCAATAATAGCCAGACCACCGGCAGCTTTCACTTCTGCACTCAGCTTAATATCGGTACCACGACCGGCCATGTTCGTAGCAATAGTTACCGTAGAACTCTGACCTGCCTTCGCTACAATTTCAGCCTCCTTCTGGTGTAACTTCGCATTCAATACATTATGCTCAATCTTACGCAGGGTAAGCATCTTGCTCAACATTTCAGAAATTTCTACTGAAGTAGTACCTACCAGCACCGGACGACCAGCCTGTACCATCTTCTCAATTTCTTCGATTACGGCTTTATATTTCTCACGTTTCGTTTTATAAACGCGGTCGTTCATATCAATACGGGCAATCGGACGGTTTGTAGGTATCACCACTACATCCAGCTTATAGATATCCCAGAACTCTCCTGCTTCTGTTTCTGCAGTACCGGTCATACCGGACAATTTATGGTACATACGGAAGTAGTTCTGTAAAGTGATAGTTGCAAAAGTCTGTGTAGCAGCTTCTACCTTCACACCTTCCTTCGCTTCTACAGCCTGATGCAGACCATCACTCCAACGACGGCCATCCATGATACGTCCTGTCTGTTCGTCGACAATCTTTACCTGACCATCCATTACCACATAGTCCGTATCTTTTTCGAACATGGTATATGCCTTCAACAGCTGGTTGATAGTATGTACACGCTCTGCTTTAATGGCGTAATTGGTCATCAGCTCATCTTTCTTAGCCAGACGTTCTTCATCAGAGAGCCCTTTCTGATTTTCAAGTTCAGACAGCTGAGCTGCAATATCAGGAAGTACGAACAAGGTAGGATCCTGTGAGTTACCAGTAATCAGATCTACACCTTTATCAGTCAAATCTACACTCTTCAGTTTTTCATCGATCACAAAATACAAAGGTTCTACCGCTTCCGGCATACGCTTGTTATTCTGTTCCATGTAGATTTCTTCTGTCTTCAGCATACCAGCCTTGATACCCGGTTCACTCAAGAACTTAATCAACGGCTTGTTTTTAGGCAATGCCTTGTGGCTACGAAAAAGGGCGAGGGAACCAGCTTCCTGATCTTCCTTCTTATCTGAAGCAATCAAACGTTTGGCATCGGCCAAATACTGGGTAGCCAGTTTACGCTGCGCTTCTACCAGACGTTCTACCAACGGACGAAGCACTTCAAATAATTGCTGGTCGCCTTTAGGCACCGGACCTGAAATAATCAACGGCGTACGTGCATCATCAATTAAAACAGAGTCCACCTCATCGACAATGGCATAATTATGCTTGCGCTGTACCAAATCCTTCGGAGAAACGGCCATATTATCACGCAAATAATCGAAACCGAATTCATTGTTGGTACCAAAAGTAATATCTGCCATATAGGCACGACGACGAGCTTCAGAGTTAGGCTGATGCTTGTCAATACAATCTACACTCAGTCCATGGAACATATAGAGCGGGCCCATCCACTCAGAGTCACGCTTTGCCAAATAATCGTTGACAGTTACCACGTGTACTCCATTACCCGTCAAGGCATTCAGGAACACCGGAAGCGTTGCTACCAAGGTTTTACCTTCACCGGTTGCCATTTCCGCAATCTTACCCTGATGTAATACCACACCACCAAACAACTGTACATCGTAATGTACCATGTTCCAGGTCATTTCGTTCCCACCCGCTTTCCAATGGTTTTTCCAAATAGCTTTGTCACCTTCAATGCGGACAAAGTCACGTCCCTGGGCAGCAAGTTCACGATCAAAATCGCTAGCTGTTACTTCCAGTTCTTCATTTTCTGATAAACGGCGAGCTGTATCTTTTACAATAGAAAAAGCAGTCGGCAACACTTCACTAAGTGCTTTCTCGTATTTTTCCAGGACTTCTTTCTCCAACTTATCAATTTGAGAGAAAATAGCCTCACGTTTTTCAAGGTCAGTAGATTCAATTGTTGCTTTCAGTTCTTCAATCTTTTTATTCTCCTCTGCGGCTGAATCCTTGATAAACTTCTTCAATTCTTCTGTTTTCGCACGTAGTTCATCGTTCGTCAACTTGGAAATTTCCGGATAAACGGCTTTTACCTTTTCTACCCACGGCTGAATTTCCTTCATGTCACGAGTCGCCTTGTTTCCGAACAGCTTGCTTATAAATTCATTAAATCCCATTGTATATTTCTTTTTATTATTTACTAATTAATTATTTTTTAATCCTACCGCTACAAAGATAGGTAAATTACGAATTATTCGCATAATATTTATTTACGAATATTAATCATTGGAGCATCTGAGCAAGCATTTGGCGCCCGTATGCGCATAAAATGAGCTAAAGTAGGTACAATTGAAGTAATTTTCACCGGAGAATAAAGCTTTTCAGGCTTTACATCAAACCCCATAAACACAAGAGGAGCCGCAGTATATGCTTCACGAACGACCTCTATTTTCTGAGAATATTCGTTGACTACGGACCATCCAGGCATTACTTCTACATAAATATCACCCGAGCAATTTGGATTATATGTATTTCGAATTTTTCCAATCTTCGGAGTCCATGCCCCCAAAAGTAAACGCTGTGCTGAATAAGCATTCTGTACCCCGCTCATTTGCACCACAAACTCCGAAGAACGGGTCATAACTTCCACCAAATTCAGTTTACGTTCTTCTATCAACTTATGATTCAAATAAATCTGTCGGTCATAATAGGTCTCCACATATTGACCTTGCCCATAAAGAGCCATTAAATACATGTTCAGCAAAGCTACACAGCGCTTAATATGAAATTCTCCACCAGGAATCCTGTATTTAACCGGATCCACAGGTTCCGGATCGGTATAACCCGTAGAAGTGATGAAGAACAAAGTATTACGAAGCCCGATTTTACGGTCTATCAAATCCAACAAATCTCCAATACTATTATCCAGACGGACATACATATCCTGTATTTCCATCGCATATTCCGTATTGGGTTTGTGATCATAATTTCCTGCATAATAAGACAAGGTCAATAAATCCGGAGCTGCGTCCTGACCAATTTGTGTATTGCTTAAACATGCATTCACCAAACGATTTACCTCGTCATTTATATATGGGCTTGTTTTAAACTTCTTATATTTATCCAAACGCTCATCAGAGAAATTATGCTTAAAGCTAAGTTGCTTGGTTTCAGTAGTGATATACTGATAAGAAGTTACCGGCAAATAAGGAAGCCATTCCAAGTTGTTGATACGAAAATCAAGCCCCTCCTTGTCATTATAATTGCTCACCCACAACGGGCAATCACCATAGTAAGTCGTGCCAGCCCATTTCCCTGTTTCATCATTCAACCAAAAAGCGCCATTTGCTGCATGCCCGGCAGCTAAAACAGCCATTTCACGAGTCGGTGCAATAGAATAGACTTCAGCCCGCCCCTGAGTAGCAACCTTCAATTCATCCGACAAAGTAGAGCAACGTAACAACTTAGCCGAAGAATTTTCAGAGGTGTATACTCCCATAAAGTCCTGGTCATCTACAGATTTTATAATCCGTAAAGACCCGCGGTCCATCCACCGGTTAGAAGGTATACCATTATAATAAGGTGTAGTGCCTGTATAAATCGAAGCCGTCGCCGACGAACGGTCCACATTAATAAAATCATATTCCGCATTGGTATATATACGCCCTTCTTTTAAAAGGCGTTTAAACCCTCTTTCCCCATACAATGCAGAAAAAGCTTCTATGTAATCTGCCCTCAACTGATCAATCGTCAACCCCACCACCAATCTTGGGACCGGAGAAGGAGCTTGCGCCTGAATTCCAGAGATGACAAATACAGTCAATAAAGATGTCAGTATACGTTCTTTCATTACTTTTTATTCAATACTAATACATGGCTTGCAGCATTTACCAGCAAACCGAGTGCCAAAGGTAATACTGTTAAATTAAAATCTTGCGGTAAAAACGGGAATAGCACCATAAAAAGTGTTAAATACACCAGATTGCAAGTATGATACAGGTCTTTTTTATGTTTTAACTCACGATAAATCATAAAAGGCAGATAAAACAATGGCAACGGATTAAACAAGAGCAGCAACCAATTTGAACCTACAGTCGGATGAGAAGAAATGAAAAACAAGAAAGCAATAATACAGCCGGCCATTCCTTGAACTGCATACAATAATATATCCCACCCCCAGAAGATCATTTGCTTCCTCCACTGGAAGAATCCGATAATTACATTCAAAAGCAAGAATAAAGCAGCGGCTATCATCGGGGTTATCTTCCTGGATGATTCTGTGTCCAATTCTGCATCTACAATTTTTTCCTCACGCAAAACCAAAGGCCGCCTGACACCATCAGGAGTTTGAATATATGCATCCTGAGCAAAATAACGCATATAAAACGGAGCAAACATTTGCTGCCTTATATCTATCGGCTTATCAGCTTCCGCTCCAAGACACAAATCTATAGCTAATTCATCCCACGGAGACCCTTTGGTAAATTCATGCACAATTCCTCTGAACGTTTTATGCCAACTTACGGAAGGATACACGACTTGTCCCTGAATGCTTTTTTCTATCTGATCACGAGCACGGGTCGTACAATTATCATAGAAATAATTATAACGATAAATTCTGTTTTCCGGAAGATAATTGTCCTGAAGCAATTTCAGCAACGACATTTTCTCCGAATATGTCAAATTCAGGATCTGCTGATAAACCGAAGAGCCCCTGAATGCATATTCCGATTCAAAATAAGGATAAGGTGTAATTCCTAACTGGTAGTCTGTTTCACCTTTTACAAAGCGATATACAAAATGCGGCGTATTGAAACTAAACATTCCATAATTAAACACCAAATCCACGCCTCTGGAAAAATTCTGATAACGAATAGCTGTATGACCAAAAAGTGCATAGATTTCATTACCCGGCGCACAAGTCAGCAAACTGAACTGAATGCTATCAGCTTGCGGCATTTTTTCCACATTATCCGAGATTTCTCCCCTAACCCTTACCGGAGAGAAAAGGCAACTTATCAAGACCACCCAACACAGAAAAACAAGCTTCTTTTTCATAAACAAATACAAATATCACCAGACACCGGTATATCCTGAAGTATCTGAATAATTCATAATATTTTTTTTCGCATGCAAAAATACACGGATTCTACCATAAGAGCGAAATAAATAATCAGTTTTATTGATGTGCATATCCAAAATTTTATCTTACTTTGCAGGCGAAACAAAGAAAGAAAACGTGAATCTAGTAATTGATATTGGTAATACTGTAGCAAAACTGGCAGTATTTGATGGTGATAAAGTGGTGGAGGTTTTAAGAGGGTCCAATCATTCGCTGGACTGGCTGTCAATGTTATGCAACAAATATCCAATCGAAAGAGGTATCATAGCATCGGTTATCACACTCAGTAACACCATACGACGCCAATTGGCGGGAGTGCCATTTGAAATCATTGAGCTGAACCACCTGACTCCTATTCCCATCCGTAATTTATACAAAACGCCCGAAACTTTGGGCATGGACCGACTGGCAGCCGTAGTGGGTGCCAACTACCTTTCACCCGGAAGAAATCTGCTGGTAGTAGATGCAGGAACTGCACTGACCTACGAGTTTATAGATGCAGAAGGGAATTACTGGGGAGGAAATATTTCACCCGGAATATACACTCGTTTTAAAACACTGAACGCCTGTTGCGATAAACTTCCTTTAATTGAAAGAAAAGGCGAGACACCCGAATTTGGATTTGACACGGAGACTGCAATCCGTGCCGGAGTCATCAGGGGAATAGAATTCGAAATCATTGGCTACATCACCCTGCTGCAAAAGAAATATCCCGACCTTTTGGTTTTTTTAACTGGAGGAGATAAATTTTCTTTTGATACAAATTTAAAAAGTATCATCTTTGCAGATAGATTTTTAGTATTGAAAGGTTTAAACAGAATATTGAATTATAATGTTAAGTAAGAAAATACTTGTTGGTTCATGGCTTTTAGCTAGCTCTACAGTGGTGTGTGCGCAAATAAGCACTAACTCACCTTATACACGTTATGGACTTGGGGACTTGTTCGACCAGAGCTTTACAAACAATGCAGCAATGGGAGGAGTAGGTTATGCACTCCGGACACCCGAGCATATAAATGCCATGAATCCAGCTTCTTATACGGCTGTCGATTCTCTTTCTTTTATTTTTGATGCCGGAATGTCTTTAAAAAGTTCCAACTTTCAGGAAGGGAAATACAAAGCCAATGCCAAGAACTCCAGCTTCGACTATATCGGAATGCAGTTTCGCTTGCATCCTAGACTGGGCATGACGATTGGATACACTCCTTTTTCTACAGTGGGGTATAACTTTACCCGTTCAAAAGAAATAGAGAATAGCAGCGATGTTACCATATCCAATAATTTTTACGGAGATGGAGGATTGCAGCAAATTTTTGGAGGTGTTGGATTCAAGATTCTGGATAATTTATCTATCGGTGCTAATATCGGTTATTTATATGGTAAGCTCAATTACCAGACGACAGCCAGTCTCAGCAACGGTGGCGACCAGACCATAACCTACAATACGGTATCTATCAGCAGTTATAATGCAAGCTTTGGTCTTCAATATACCCAGCCGATAAACAAACAAAATGAATTGACTTTAGGTCTTACCTATAGTTTAGGACATACCCTAAACGGACATGATACCCAAGGAACACAGATTACTAACGGAACTAATTATTCTGTCGTAAACCAGCAACAAATAGATGACTCTTACGGAATACCTCATATATATGGAGGAGGTTTAGCCTGGAAACATAAAAAGAATCTGACAGTAGAAGTGGATTATACGTTGCAAAAATGGAGCGGAGTAAAATACAACAATCGGACAGATTTATACCAAAACCGCTCTAAAGTAGCCATCGGAGCTGAATTTTTACCCAAGGAGTTTGGAAGAAGCTATTTTAGCCGTATACGCTATAGAGCGGGTGCCTATTATGCGAACTCTAATCTCCAAATTCCAGTGTCACAAAATATGACAGACGGTCCTAAAGAATACGGTGTCAGTGTCGGATTGGGCTTGCCTTTAAAGCTATACCAACGAAACAGTGTATTAAGCATTACCGGACAGTACATTCATGCCAATCCTTCTGTAAGCGACATGCTATCAGAAAATCGATTTGTCTTAAAGATTGGATTGACATTCAACGAACACTGGTTCATGAAATGGAGAGTAAATTAATATGAAAATAAACACAATGAACAACTAATCTTACATACGATGAAAATGAAAATGTTTACAATGCTGTGTGCTTTATCTTTGGGTACCACAGCAGCTTTCGCTCAGAAAGGTGTAGAAGACGGATCTCGTTTCGGACATGGAGAAGACAGTATCCGTTGTTTGCAGAACATCAGTATTTACAGTGAATACGTAAAGACTGACAACTTTACAGATGCATACAAGCCTTGGATGGCTGTATTTACAGAAGCACCTTTAGCTCAGGTTAGTACTTATACAAACGGAGCTAAGATTTTGCGTGCTTTAATTGCCAGTTCTAAAGATGCTGCTCAGCAGAAAAAGTATCTGGATGAATTGATGGCTGTACATGACCAACGTATCAAGTACCTTGACGGATTGAACCAGTTGGTAAGAACTCCGACCACAAAAGGCTCTATCCTCGGAATGAAAGCCCACGATTACATTGCGTTCTCCGGAGCAAACATAGATATAAATAAGGCTTATCAGATGGTCAAAGAAGCTGTTGACCTGGAAAAGGCAGCCTCAGATTATTTCATGTTCCAGGATTTGATGGATATTTCTGCCCGCAAATTGAAGAGCGATGACACTCACAAGGAACAGTTCATCCAAGACTACCTGACTGCTTCAGGCTATGCCGATGAAGCTTTGAAAGCTGCGACAAAAGAAAGAGACAAAAAGTTGTTGAAAACAGCAAAAGACAATGTGGATGCATATTTCATCAACAGTGGTGCAGCAAGTTGTGAAAACCTGCAGGCTATCTATGGTCCGAAAGTAAGCCAGAACAAGACAAATCTGGATTACTTGAAACAGGTTATCAACGTTATGCAGATGTTGAAATGTACAGAAGAAGAAGCTTATTTCGTTGCTTCCGAAGCTGCTCATGCCATTGAACCTACAGCCGCTACCGCAGCAGGATGCGGATACATGTATTACAAGAAAGGTGACATGGATAAGAGTGTGCAATATTTTGACCAGGCCATTGAACTGGAACAGGAAGCAGACAAAAAAGCGGACTATGCATATAGCGCAGCAGTAGTATTGTTCAGCAAAAAACAGTTGAGCAAGGCTAAACAATATGCAAACAAAGCTATCTCTTTCAACGGAAGCTACGGAAAAGCTTATATCCTGATTGCACAGATGTATGCATCAAGCCCGAACTGGAGCGACGAAGCAGCTTTGAACAAATGTACTTACTTTGCAGCCATCGATAAATTGCAGCGCGCAAAGAGCGTAGATCCTAGCGTAGCAGAAGAAGCTCAGAAGCTGATCAATACATACGCCGGACATACTCCGAAAGACGAAGACCTCTTCTTCCTTGGCTTGAAGAAAGGTAACTCGGTAACAATCGGTGGATGGATTGGTGAAACAACAACCATCAGATAAGTATATGTCAACCAGACTAAAAAAGCACATATATAAATTATTTATCAACATAACAGTTGCCACATGGGCAACTGTTATGTTTCTTTTTGTTCCTGCATGCGGAAACAAAGAGAAACCTACTGCTGCAGCCGTAAAAGAAGGAGATTCTCTTCCCGACATGCGTACTACAGGAGTAACCACCCTCGTGTCTGACTCAGGAATGATCAGATACAAGATTATTACAGCTGAATGGCTTATCTACAGCCACCGGAATCCTCCGTTCTGGGCGTTTGAAAAAGGAATCTATCTGGAGAAATTCGACAGTCTTTTCCATGTAGATGCAAGTATCAAAGCCGACACAGCTTATTACTACGAGCCCAAGAAACTATGGGAACTACGTGGAAACGTCCATATTCAAAGCCAAAGAGGCGACAAATTCGACACGGAACTAATGTTCTGGGATCAGGACAAAGAGAAAATCTATTCTGATAAATTTATCCGAATCGAACAGGTTGACAAGGTACTGACTGGATACGGTTTTGAATCCAATCAGCAAATGACCGAATACCAAATCTATAACAACACGGGAATCTTTACCGTTGAAGACAATGCTGTCCAGGCAGACAGCACACAAACTTCCAAATAAAACTATTAGTATGGAGCTTATCATCCAACTACTTATATCTATGGTGTTTTCAGCCTATTTTTCTGGTATGGAAATCGCCTTTGTTTCTTCCAACAAATTACGTTTTGAAATGGAAAAGACGAACAATGTATCGTCTTACATCCTTTCCGTATTCTACCGGCACTCTAATAATTTCATTTCCACCATGTTGGTAGGAAACAACATTGCATTGGTCATCTATGGTATTTTGATGGCTCAACTTATTGAACATTATATACTGGCAGATGTGATTTCAAATCAGGCACTGCTTGTTCCTATAGAAACCGTAATTTCCACATTGATTATTCTTGTCACCGGAGAGTTTCTTCCCAAAACGCTCTTCAAGATTAATCCCAACGCTACTCTGAAATTTTTCAGCGTGCCTACATTTGCATGCTACATCATACTCTACCCCATCAGTCGTTTTTCATCGTTGCTTTCAAGCGGTATTCTTCATCTTGTGGGGGTAAAGACAAACAAAGAAGACCGGGAAAAAGCATTTACCAAGGTCGATTTGGATTACTTTATTCAAAGCAGTATCGAAGAAGGCAAAGAAGGAGAAGAAATAGACAATGAAATTAAAATATTCCGCAACGCACTTGATTTCTCCAATGTCAAAATACGTGACTGCATGATTCCACGAACGGAAATCATAGCTGTGGATTTTGATACTCCGCTCACTGAACTCAAAAAGGTATTTATTGAAAATGGTATCAGCAAGATAATCGTTTATAAAGAAAATATCGACAACATTGTGGGATACATTCATTCATCTGAAATGTTCCGCAGCAACGACGAATGGCAAAACGGTATTCGTAGCATCCCCTTTGTGCCTGAAACAATGGCTGCCCACAAACTGATGCGAATTTTCAAACAGCAAAAGCGTTCACTAGCTGTAGTAGTAGACGAGTTTGGAGGCGTTTCAGGTATCGTGGCACTGGAAGATTTGATTGAAGAAATCCTAGGCGACATTGAAGATGAACATGATACCACATCCATCGTCGCCAAGCAGATATCGGATAACGAATACATTTTCTCCGGAAGAATAGATATAGAAAAAGCCAATGAAACCTTTGGCCTGAATCTGCCTGAGAGCGAAAACTACCAGACCATCGGTGGACTTATTCTGAATGAATGTCAAAGCATACCCAAAGTAAACGACGTCATTCAGACTGAGAATTTTACCTTCAAAATTATCAAAGTAAGCGCCAATAAAATAGAATTGGTCAAACTGTTTACCACGAAATAAGCATTTTTTTGAGAGAAAATAGTGACTAAACAGTATTTTTTGTATCTTCGTGCGCTAATAACAGAACTATAAAAACAATAAACAAAAAAATAATAACTTTAAATGGCAACTTTACAAAAAATTCGAAGCAAAGGACCTTTGTTGGTCATCGTAATCGGTCTTGCCCTTTTTGCATTTATTGCCGGTGACGCATGGAAAGTACTCCAGCCGCACCAAGGTAAACAAGACGTAGGAGAAGTGAACGGGGAAGTTCTCAGTGCACAAGATTATCAGAAAATGGTGGACGAACTCAGTGAAGTCATCAAACTGACCAATGGATTGAATTCGCTGACAGAAGACCAGTTGAACAATGTGAAAGATCAGGTATGGCAAAGTTATGTCAACAACAAGCTGATTGCTGAACAGGCAGAAAAATTAGGCTTGAAAGTGACAGACGCTGAAATACAAAGCATCATTGACCAAGGTACCCACCCGCTGCTGATGCAGACTCCTTTCCGCAACCCGCAGACTGGTATGTTCGATAAAGATATGCTAAAGAAATTCCTGGTAGATTATGCAAACCTGAATGCAAGCCAAATGCCTGCACAGTATGTAGAATACTATCAGAAAATGGGTGCTTTCTGGCAGTTTGTAGAAAAGACTTTGGCACAAAGCACTTTGGCTGAAAAATACCAGAACCTGGTAACAAAATCTTTAATCTCTAACCCTGTAGCTGCTGAAGATGCATTCAACTCACGCACAGAACAGAGCGACCTGTTGTTAGCTGGTGTTCCCTACAGCTCTATCAATGATTCTACAGTTCAGGTTTCTGACAGTGAAATCAAAGACCGCTACAACGAAAAGAAAGAACAGTTCAAGCAGCTTGTAGAAACACGCGACATCCGTTACATTGACGTAAAAGTAGTTCCGTCTGATGCAGACCGTAAGGCTGTAGAAAAAGAAGTAACTGAGTACAGCAACCAATTGGCTAGCACAACAGCTGATTTTGGTACTTTCGTTCGTTCTACAGGTTCTTCAGTAAACTACTCTGATGTTCCGGTAAGCAAATCCGTATTCCCTGCAGACGTAGCTTCACGCCTTGACTCTACAAATGTAAACGAAGTATACGGTCCTTACTACAATCAGACAGACGATTCATTCAATGCATTCAAGTTGCTTGCAAAAGTTTCTTCTCCTGACTCAATCCAGTTCCGTCAGATTCAGGTATATGCTGACACTGAAGAAAAGACAAAAACACTGGCCGACAGTATTTACAATGCATTGAAAGGTGGTGCTGACTTCGCAGCCGTAGCTAAGATTTACGGACAGACAGGTGAAGCAACTTGGGTAAATGCACAGAGCTGGGAAGGTTCTGAACTGGATGCAGACAACAGCAAGTTCATCAACACATTGTTGAACCAGCCTGTAAACGAACTGGCTAACCTCAACATGGGACAAGCTAACCTGATTCTGCAGGTAATGAACAAAAAGAGCATGCAGACTAAATACAAAGTAGCTGTCGTTAAACGTGAAGTAGAATTCAGCAAAGAAACTTACAATGCAGCATACAACAAATTCAGCCAGTTTGTAGCACAGAACACTACTATCGACTCAATGGTGAAGAATGCAGAAGAAAGCGGTTATACACTGATGCCTCGCACAGACCTTTCAAGCGCAGAACACTATGTAGGTGGCGTACGTTCTACTCGTGAAGCACTGAAATGGATTTTTGCTGCGAAACCAGGTGAAGTTTCTCCGCTGTATGAATGTGGTGAAAATGACCATCTGATGGTAGTTGCTCTTGACAAGATTCATGAAGCCGGTTATCGCGACATCAACTCAGTAGCTGAAATGCTGAGAGCTGAAATCCGCCGCGATAAGAAAGCTGAAAAGATTATGGAAGAAATGAAGAAGTATAACTCCATTGCTCAGGTGAAGGGAATGAAGGATGCTGTAAGTGATTCTGTAAAACACGTTACATTCAGTGCTCCTGCTTACATTTCAGTTACGCGCAGCAGCGAACCGGTTATCGGTGCTGTAGCTGCTAAGACAGCTGCCAACAAGGTAAGCGCACCTATCAAAGGTAATGGTGGAGTATACATGATTCAGGTATACGCAAAAGAAAAAGGAAGCGAGAAGTTTGATGCAAAACAAGAAGAAACTACATTGACTAACATGGCTGTGCGTATTGCAGGTAACCAGTTAATCAATGACTTGTATCAGAAAGCAAAAGTTGCAGACCAGCGCTACCTCTTCTTCTAATACTTAGTTGAATAAGAATCCTAAATAAAAACAGACCGTTTTGATGCTTTCACATTCAAAACGGTCTGTTTTTTATTTTAAAAAGCGAATGATTCTCTTTACACTCCCGCATCACTCAACACCACATACACCTGATAATGCGTGGTTGCCTGTACCGGAGTCAGTGGCAAATACCCTTGAAGGATACGCCCATCTTGAGCAATCTTTAACGGATAGGCAGATAAACACCTGTGATGATTTTCCAAAGCCTCCCCCTCAGCCCCGTAATGTTCCACCACGTATTGCCCCGAAGAAGAAGGAGAAACATAACGATCAAAAAACAGGCGAGACACCACTCCCATATTCATGCGAAGATTGATTTCCACACACGGATGCACCACATACCCTCCTGCAACGCGGCAAATCATCATATCTACTCCCAAATACCCTTCATAATCATCCTTCAGCAACCGTTGAAGCGCGGAAAGCAGACAGCTTCTTACTTCATGTAAAATCTCCCGAGATACATACGCTGACAACCGATGCTCAATTTCTGTATTCGATAACAAAAGATTAAGCTTGTAATTTCCATGGGCATCTGTTTCAAACAAAGAATAACCAGCAAAACGGACTCCATTCTGCTTCTCCACATAAAACTCCATCGCAAAATCAACCGCTTTATCATAAATGGGTTCCGCCATCACAGCTCCCTGTACCCTCAGAATACGTGCGGCCCACCCAGCCAGTTGCGTATTCCAACTGGCAGAAGATACTTTCAGCAGTCCTCTCCCACTTCCCGACCATGGAGCTTTCAATACCAATTCTCCTCTTTCCTGCAGAAACGCTTCCAGTTCAGACAGAGATACACAGGCTTTCATCTCCCCGCAAGTCCCGTCTATTTTCAGTAATTCAGGCAATACCTCCAGACAACGCTGACGAGACGAGAGAAAACGGAAACGCCTGACAGCTTCCTCCGAAGGCAAAAAGCATTCTTCTACTCCTTCCTGTCTGAGCCGATGCACCAAGGCAGGTGTCCATCCCCAAGGAATATAACGAACTGAAGGCCATTCTGCCGTCCAAGCAGCACGTGGCAATAACTCATCGAGCCTTCTTTCCACCTCCATGCTTCCTCCACACACCTCTCTCAACTGCTTCTGCAAAAGAGATACAAGAGCCATATTCTCCACCTTCACACAATTTCCTTCTTCAGCAAACCACCATGGAAGAACAGATAAATCCGCAATCATACGCATAATCTCTGCAGGAGACTTATAATAAGGAGTGAAAGCGGCCATCGCCATATCATAATCCGGATTAAACAAATATACGTTCGGAAACATGCTTTTTCAATTAAAACCCTACAAAAATACGAAAAAACAGCTCCGTATTTCCAACTTCCTCCTCTTCATCGTCGAAAGAAGAATATTTTTTCTCTGAGAGTTTTCTCCCGGAAAAACAAATTCGCAAAAAATCAATGAAAAATATTTCAAACTTAAACCTAAAATAGGGTAAAAACAAGTAATTTTGCACTACGGAAAATATAAAAGAAGAAAGCACACCTTTTTGTGCTTAAGAACAGCTAAAAGAAAGTATATTTGCATATCGATAAAACAAAAAGAAAGACAATACAGCTAAATACAATACAAAAAGACACTACAACTAAAAGTAAAGAGTTTTAAACATTAACTAAAAACACGAAAGCAATGAAAAGAATGCAACTTACCGGAATCGCACTGCTTTTAATGACAGGCATTCCAGTCATTTCAATGGCACAAAACAAAGTAGAAGCTGATATTGGAGCTGACCTTGTAAGCGGATACATCTGGCGTGGACAGGATTTAGGAAATGTGAGCATCCAACCTTCTGCTTCCGTATCCTACAAAGGCTTCTCCCTTTCAGGCTGGGGTTCTGTAGGACTGGATAAAGAAGATACCAAGGAATTCGACCTTACTTTTGGATACAGTACAGGAGGATTCAGCGTATCTGTCACTGATTATTGGTTTGATGGCGGTCCTGAGTATTTTCACTATGGTGCCCACAACACTTCACATGTGTTCGAAGCACAAGTAGGTTACGATTTCGGTCCCTTAGCCGTGAACTGGTATACAAACTTTGCAGGAGCTGATGGCGTAAAAGCAAACGGTGACCGTGCTTATTCTTCCTACTTCAGCATCGCAGCCCCCTTCAAGTTAGGTGGTCTGGACTGGTCGGCAGAAATAGGTGCTACCCCATGGGAAACCAGTTTCTACAACAATGGGGCAAGCGGATTTGAAGTTTCAAATATATGCCTCGGAGCCAGCAAGGAAATCAAAATCACAGATTCCTACTCGCTTCCCGTATTTGCACAGGCCATTTGGAATCCAGCCACAGAAGGAGCCTACTTTGTGTTTGGCATAAGTTTCTAACCCAAAAGATATACTACAATACAAATACAATACAACATCAATAGGATTAGTGATTTCAAGAGGCAAAAAAGATTATATAGGATAACAAACAATACAAAATACAAATACAATTTATTATGAAAAAGATTGAGGCAATCATCCGTAGAACCAAATTCGAAGAAGTAAAGGAGGCATTATTGGCCGCCGACATCGAATGGTTCTCCTACTATGAAGTAAGAGGTGTCGGAAAGACCCGTGAAGGTCGTATCTACCGGGGAGTGGTGTATGACACCAGTTCCATAGAACGCATCCTGATTTCCATTGTAGTACGTGACAAAAATGTGGAGAAGACCGTACAAGCTGTCATGAAATCGGCCCGTACCGGAGAAATCGGCGACGGACGTATCTTTATCATCCCCGTGGAAGACTCCATCCGCATCCGCACCGGAGAACGGGGCGACATCGCCCTCTACAATGCCGAACAGGAGAAATAAAAGTTTTACAAGCTACTATACAATACATTTACAACTAAAACGAATTGATATATGGATACAACTATGATACTGGATTCAGGGAATACGGCCTGGATAATCGTGGCCACCCTGCTCGTTCTATTGATGACTATTCCGGGCATTGCCTTGTTCTATGGCGGACTGGTCAGACAGAAAAATGTCTTGAGCATCATCATGCAGAGTCTGCTCATCGTAGGAGCAGTCAGCATACTCTGGGTAGCGTTCGGCTACAGTTTCGTATTTGGCAGCAGCCTGATGGAGACTGACAGCGTCTGGAGACATTTCATCGGTGGTTTCGACAAGCTCTTCCTGCAAGGAATCACTACTTCCAGCCTGACTACAGGCCGGATTCCGGAACTGATGTTCGTACTCTTCCAGTGTATGTTTGCCGTCATTACTCCCGCCTTGATTCTGGGAGCTTTTGCGGAACGGGTCAAGTTTGCCGGTTTCCTGATGTTTACAGTGCTTTGGAGCATCCTGGTGTACATACCGATGGCCCACTGGGTATGGGGAGGAGGTTTTCTCCAGCAGATGGGTGCCATCGACTTTGCCGGTGGAACCGTGGTACACATCAATGCCGGCATCGCAGCCCTGGTCATGGCCATACTGATAGGGAAACGGCGCGATTATAAGATTGGACATCCCATGGCTCCGCACAACATCACCTTCGTCTTTATGGGAACCGCCTTTCTGTGGCTGGGATGGTTTGGCTTCAATGCCGGAAGCGGCCTTTGTGCCGACGGTATCGCCGCCAATGCCTTTCTGGTGACACACCTGGCTACCTGTGTGGCTGCGCTTACCTGGATGGCTATCGACTGGATTTACAACAAGAAGCCGACTACCGTAGGTGCCTGTACGGGTGCAGTATCAGGACTGGTAGCCATCACACCCGCTGCCGGAAGCACCGGTATTCTGGGAGCCTTCTTCATCGGACTGATAACCCCGATAGTCTGTTTCTACATGGTAGCCGTCATCAAGCCAAAGCTGAAATACGATGACACTCTCGATGCTTTCGGTGTGCACGGAGTGGGCGGTATCATCGGTTCTATCCTGACCGGTGTCTTCGCCACCCGTTTCATTACAGGCGAAGAAGGGGCGGAAGGAGCCCTTTACGGTGACTGGCACCAGCTGTGGATACAAGTGGCAGCTACTTTGATTTCCATCGTATTCAGCGCAGTCATGACTTATCTGCTGTTCAAGGTCACAGACAGGATGATAGGCATCCGGGTAGACAAACGGGTAGAGGAAGAAGGGCTGGATATTTATGAGCATGGGGAATCAGCCTACAACCGATAATGATTCTTTGCTGCCGGAAAAGCAACTGTCAGGCTTTTCCGGCAACACAAAAAGACAAATAACAGAATAACTGAATAACAACTAACGAAAAAATTGAAGTATGATGACAAGTTTAAGATTCAATGTCGTTGAAAAAGCGTTTCAGGCCAAGCCGCAACCCGTGGCTGTACCTGACGGCCGTCCGAGTGAATATTTCGGGAAATACGTGTTCAACCGTGAAAAAATGTTCAAGTATCTGCCCAGCACCGTTTATGCCCGACTGGTGGATGCCATGGACAACGGGGCACCAATGGACAGGGACATTGCCGATGAAGTGGCCGCCGGAATGAAACGATGGGCTGGAGAACTGGGAGCCACCCATTATACCCACTGGTTCCAGCCGTTGACAGAAGGAACTGCCGAAAAGCACGATGCATTCGTGGAACACGATGGGAAAGGCGGCATGATGGAAGAATTTTCCGGAAAGCTGCTCGTGCAGCAGGAGCCGGATGCCTCTTCCTTTCCGAACGGTGGAATCCGTAACACCTTCGAGGCTCGCGGATATAGCGCATGGGATCCTTCATCACCTGTGTTCGTAGTAGACGACACCTTGTGCATTCCAACCATCTTCATTGCCTATACTGGTGAATCACTCGACTACAAAGCTCCGCTTCTGAAAGCCCTCCGTGCAGTCAACAAAGCAGCAGTAGACGTTTGCCACTATTTCGACCCGAATGTAAAAAAAGTGATGGCTTACTTAGGATGGGAACAGGAATACTTCCTGGTAGACGAAGGTTTGTATGCCGCACGTCCGGACCTGTTGCTGACAGGACGTACGCTGATGGGACACGAAGCCTCCAAGAACCAGCAGTTGGAAGACCATTACTTCGGTGCTATTCCCACCCGTGTGGCAGCTTTCATGAAAGACCTTGAAATCCAGGCACTCGAATTAGGTATTCCGGTGAAGACACGCCATAACGAGGTAGCTCCTAACCAGTTTGAATTGGCTCCGATTTTTGAGGAGTGTAACTTGGCCGTAGACCATAACATGCTCATCATGTCATTGATGCGGAAAGTAGCCCGCACACACGGCTTCCGTGTACTGCTGCACGAAAAACCGTTCAAGGGTGTCAATGGTTCCGGTAAGCACAACAACTGGTCACTCGGTACAGATACCGGTACCCTGCTGATGGCTCCGGGAAAGACTCCGGAAGAGAACCTGCGTTTCATCACGTTCATCGTCAACACCCTGATGGCTGTGTACCGCCACAACGGATTGCTGAAAGCTTCCATCATGAGCGCTACCAACGCACACCGTCTGGGAGCCAACGAAGCACCTCCCGCCATCATCTCTTCCTTCTTAGGCAGCCAGTTGAGCAAAGTACTCGACCACATGGAAGACAGTTCAACCGACGAACTGATTGCCTTAGGAGGTAAACACGGTATGAAACTCGACATTCCGCAGATTCCGGAACTGTTGATTGACAATACCGACCGTAACCGTACTTCACCATTTGCCTTCACCGGCAACCGCTTTGAATTCCGTGCCGTAGGTTCTGAAGCCAACTGTGCCAGTGCCATGATTGCCCTGAACACGGCCGTGGCCGAACAACTCACCGAATTCAAGAAGGAAGTG
The DNA here is from genome assembly GCF_037892625.1 of Phocaeicola sp. ICN-14070. Lineage (NCBI taxonomy): Bacteria > Pseudomonadati > Bacteroidota > Bacteroidia > Bacteroidales > Bacteroidaceae > Phocaeicola > Phocaeicola sp. ICN-14070. Next base: position 106,111 of record NZ_JBBKBF010000007.1, read on the forward strand.
GACGAACTGATAGAAAAAGGCGAACCGAAGATTTCGGCCATCATTCAGGTAATCCGTAAATACATCAAGATTAGCAAACCTATCCGTTTCGACGGCAACGGATACAGCGACGAATGGAAAGAAGAAGCAGCACGCCGTGGTCTGGATTGCGAAACCAGCTGTCCGGTCATCTTCGACCAGTATCTGACAGAAGACAGCGTACGCATGTTCGAATCTGCCGGTGTCATGACCCGCAAGGAACTCGAAGCACGCAACGAAGTGAAATGGGAAACCTATACCAAGAAAATCCAGATTGAGGCTCGCGTTTTGGGCGACCTGGTAATGAACCACGTAGTTCCAGTAGCCATTGAATATCAGAGCAAACTGATTGACAATGTCTACAAGATGAAGCAAATCTTCCCTACAGAAGAGGCCGAAAAGCTGTCTGCTGAAAACATGGCCATCATCCGTAAGATTGCAGAACACACTTCTTACATCAAAGAACACGTAGATACTATGGTAGAAGCCCGAAAAGTAGCCAACAAGATTGTAGACGAACGTGCAAAAGCCATCGAATATCACGACAAGATTACTCCGATGCTGGAACAGATTCGCTACCACATCGACAAGCTGGAACTGATTGTGGATGATCAGATGTGGACATTACCCAAATACAGAGAACTGCTGTTCATCAGATAATCCATCCCCTAAAGGATTATCTCTTATTTCTTATTGGTTGTTTGAGAAAGAGGCTGCGACCGTGAAGGTCGTGGCCTCTGTGTTTTCTTTTTGGATTGTTAGCTGAAAAGGCTTATCTTTCCACAATCATAGCCTGACAATCCTTTTGAGTTAAGAAACCCCAAATTTAATTTATTCAGTTGATTAATTCGGCTTTCTTTCCTTCCTTTAAAAATCTTTTTATGAGTACACTGTTCAGTTAACCAATGGTGTACTTTTCTATTGGTATTTACAAATATATGGAACATAATTATGAGTAAACTGTACAAACCCGGCAGTTTGAAAGAACTGAGGGAGCTAGTGAACAATGAGACTGTTTGCCTCGGCGACATCGATACATCTCTAATAACGGATATGAGTTGGCTGTTCTGCGATTCAAAACGTACCGACTTCGACGGACTGGAAACGTGGGACACATCGCACGTCACTACGATGGAGCGAATGTTCCTCAGGGCGAAATATTTCAACCATCCCATAGGAAACTGGGACGTTTCGTCCGTAACGAACATGGAATGCATCTTTTGCGGCTGCAGCAATTTTAATCAGCCGTTAGAGGATTGGGACGTATCGTCCGTAACAAATATGGAGTCGATGTTCGGCTGCTGCAGCAGCTTTAATCAGCCGCTTAATGATTGGGACGTCTCAAAGGTCCAAAAAATTTCATGTATGTTCTGCGAAGCCGAGAAGTTTAACCAGCCGCTCGACAAATGGGATACATCGGAAGTCCGTGAAATGGCGTGGATGTTCGCCGGCTGCACCAAATTTAATCAGAATATCGGCATGTGGGATACATCGAACGTAATAAGGATGGAAGGGATGTTTGAGGGGGCGGTCTGTTTCAACCAGCCGCTGAATGATTGGGACGTCTCGAACGTGCGGTATATGTTACGCATGTTCGACGGTGCAAAAAGCTTCAATCAGCCGCTCGACCGCTGGAACGTGAGCCGCGTAGAAGATGCCGAACGTATGTTTAAAAACGCACGCAGTTTCAGCCAGTCGCTCGATATGTGGCTGATACCGCGGTTCTGCGACATAAGCAATATGTTCCTGTACGCTCCGAAATTCACCGACGTCAAGACGTTGACGCTTTGCTTCCACCTTGCTACCAAAAAGAACTGCCGCGCAAGGCTGAAAGAAAAACTGGACAAGCTCCACCCGGCGGAAGTATACACGGAACTCTCACGCTACGGCAGCGAACACACCGCGGAATATATGCGCGAACTTGAAGCGGCCCATCCGGAGCTGATAGGTTCCGTCCGCACCAATGTGGGAGACGTGAAGTGCAAGCCCCGCTCCAAACGCGAGCTGATAGAACTTCTGGACATGGGTGCAAAAATGCCGCTCGCCAATATCGACACATCTCTGATAACCGACATGGAAGGCCTCTTCCGAAAGTCTAAACGCAGTAACTTCGCCGGTATCGAGACATGGGATACATCAAATATAGTAACGATGAAGCACATGTTTGCCAGCGCAATCTACTTCAACCACGACATAAGCAGCTGGGATGTCTCTAACGTACGGGATATGTCCCACATGTTCGAAGGAGCACACAGATTTAATAAGCCACTTGAAGCCTGGGACGTGTCATCTGTTACGGATATGAGTTTCATGTTCAACGAAGCCGAACGCTTTAACCAGCCTTTACGGAAATGGAACGTGGTCAGCGTAACAGACATGAGCAACATGTTCTCCTGCGCAGAGCACTTCAACCAGCCGCTCGATGGCTGGAACGTTTCAAAAGTTCACAGTATGAAGTACATGTTCTACCGTGCCTTCTCCTTCAATCAGAATCTGAACTCGTGGAATGTCTCCAGCGTTACTGACATGTGCTACATGTTCGATATGGCAAAGAGCTTTAACCAGTCTGTCGGTGCATGGAACGTATCAGCCGTCACAAATATGAGAGAGATGTTCGTGCGCGCATCAGCATTTAACCAACCTCTGAACGATTGGAATGTCTCGAACGTACAAAACATGCGTGAAATGTTCTGCGAAGCGTCGAGCTTCAACCAGCCGCTGAACGACTGGGACGTCTCAAATGTGCAAGATATGCGCGAGATGTTCTCCAAAGCCTCGAGCTTCAACCAGCCGCTGAACGATTGGAATGTCTCGAACGTACAGAATATGTACTGTATGTTCAACGAAGCGAAAAGCTTCAATCAGCCACTCGACCGCTGGGACATCTCCAATGTCAAGGATATGGCCTATATGTTCTGCGAAGCGACCTCGTTCCGATATCCGATAACGGCGTGGTCACTGCACAACCAGTCTACGCAAGGTATGTTCCTCAGGCTGCCTGGTTACTGCGACATGGAGTCGCGCGTCATGTGTCTCACCCCTCATGACGATAAAGCACTGAAATACGACCTGGAAGATATGATACAACAATTCGGAGAAAAGGCGGTTCATGACGCACTGCGGCTTTACGGTGCCCAATACGGTATTAAAGAGGATTAGATGAAATCTAATCCGTCAACACTTTCCGACAAGGATTCCATGTAATCTAAAATCAATTCCTGACCTCATCATATCAAAACATTAATTTTACAATACGTTGATGTTGATAGATAGTTTTCTGACTTCGCATCACTCTAAAAGGGTGACGCGAAGTCAGAAAATTCAAACTTTTAATAGTTCTTGTTTTTGAGATAGATAACAGCGAGTAGTCCAAGTAATATCACATATAAATATTCAGCGGTCCAATATACAGAAAGAGATGTACTGAAATAGCTTATTGACCATAAATAAATCTGATAAGCTACAATAGTTACAGTCTGAAATATGAAAGTGATACGCGTAGCACCGGTTCCGGTTACAGCATTCATATATACATAACCAGGTAAGGCAAAAGCATAATTCAACAGGGCTACTATAAACGGTAAACGAGCCATCTGTATTAAGTTTCCATTTCCTGAATAAATATAAAAAATATAATTGCTGAAAATAATACAAAGAACAATAAGGGGGAAACCTATAGCATATCCTAAACGAATAATTCTGTTACATAATGGGATAACCAGATGCTTTTGTCTTGCTCCCAACAGATTACTAACCAATGAACCGGTAGTTGCCGCCAATGAATTAACTATCACAAAAAACAGAGTAGATATACTACGTATGACATTCGTTGCCGCCAACTCAATCTCTCCCAAGTGTTCAATGGCTACGAAGAAAGCAAACCATGAAGCCACCCCTATAAACGGGGTGAACATACTCCAAATAGAAACTTGACAGACATGGCGCAATATATTTTTATCAAACTGCCAGTTCAGGCCATAAACCTTTCTGTCCATTTTTCGTAAAACATGGATAGACAATATTACCAATGAGCATAATTCTGCAAATGAAGATGCTATTGCAGCACCGGCTATTCCCATATCGAAATGAAATATAAGAAGCCAATTACAAGGTATATTTACCAATACGGCAGTAAAGGCAGCTGTGTTCAAAGGCTTTGTTAGTGTGATACCGACCAGGAAAGACCGTAACGCAAGAAATGGAAAAGAAAACATCAATCCCCAAATGCGCCAGTCCAAATAGTTAATAACCGCAGAATATACTTTCTTTGATGCAACCAGTTGGATTAGAATCATGGGTGAAAAAACTTTCGAAATAGTACACAACAAAACTGCCAAACCCACCATGAAAAGCAATCCCTGAAAGAAAGTCTTACCAGTTTCCTGATAATGTCGCTCACCATTACGCCGTGCAATTACCACTTGCAACCCCAAACTGAATCCGAAGCCGAGCATGTAAATGGTAAGATACCAGATTCCGGCAAGTGCAGATGCTCCTAATTCTATTTCACCTACATGACCTAAGAAAATGGCATCAGTTATATTTATAAGTTGTTCGATAAGAATGCTCATCATAACCGGAAAGTTGATGAGCCATATATTTTTATACGTATAATTCATTGTTCAACATGATAAAATACTACAAGTCATGTCAACCGATGACACAACTTATTTATAATGTAATAATTTGATATAATGGCAAAATAGAGAGATACAGACTTATATCACAAACCTATATATTATTAATAGCCTGTATTGAGAATGCTATTATTATGCACAGCTATATGCACACTTGCCATTTCATAGTGTTGAACAATCTTTATTTTTAGCATCTATGTCACAAAGGTAATGAAAATAGAGACAGATTGATACTTTTTGTATTCTTATAATCTCCCATTATCATTCCATTCCCCATAGAGAAGCCCTTTTCGTGTATTCTCTATAAACTTATTCAAGCGGCTTTCAAAAAGTTTTGGCTGATTCCTCTTGATTTGAATGGTATCAATTCTTACCCGTTTATATAAATCCGGTAACTGACAGAAATTATTCCATACTACAGAATCGGATTGTAATCTTTGCAATATATCCTTATCTATGGTAAAACCTTGCGGTGACATGTCCGGCAGAACGGCTCTTCCAGCATCTTTCATCAGCCCTAACCGTTCCATTCTGCGACATCTTTCCTTGTTGAGCTCCGACCAATTACTTCGTGGCTTTCGTGGGCAAAGCTTCTGGGCTGTTACGCCATCCGCCATTTTCTTTGTAGTGCTGTCTATCCAGCCGAAGCACAGCGCTTCTTCTACAGCATCAATGTACCAGAACGTATCATCATCCACAGGCCTTCCACGCTTCACCACTACCCAGCATTCCGTTTCCTTTTTATGGTTCTGCATGAGCCATTCACGCAATTCGGCTCTTGATTTTGCATCCAGTAAATTATGTATTTCCATCTCTTGTTGTTTCAATTTGCACCTTACAAATTCATTATCTTTCAAGATTAATTATTATTTTCAAAATTCAAAAATAACGAAATATCTTCAATATTTTTGTACATTGTCTAACTGAATACCGAAAAGCAATGACAGAGGGATTCAAATTTTACAAGCCATGCCAATTATTACAAGATTACGTCAGATATTATTGGATATTTGAAAGTAATCAGCCGATAAAGACTTACACCTTCCCAATCGGTTGCCCCCAACTCATATTTCATAAGAAATCAGCTTTATATATTCCGGAATTAAACACAAAGCAGGATCGACTGACTATTAGTGGACAGGTGAATTTCTCATCCCATATCAGTGCAGAAGATAGTGTCGAAATGATTGTAGTTGTATTTCATCCTTATGCCATGAGTGCTTTTCTTAATATTCCCATTTCTGTATTCTACAATCAGGAAGTCTCCGGTTATGGACTGGAGAACAAGAAATTAAATTGTCTTGCGACGAGAATTTTTGATTGTGACGATAATGACCTCTGTATAAGTCTTATCGAACAATGGTTATTCTCACAACTAAGAACCAACTTTACCACAAAACGTGAAGTGGATATAAACCGGATTGCGGCAGTCGTTCATCAAATGTATTCTACTCCCAATACTCCAATCTCAGAACTGGCATCTATTGCCTGCCTGAGCAAGAAACAATTTGAACGCATATTTTTTACGACAGTCGGGATGAATCCGAAAGAATATGCACGAATCGTACGTTTTCAGAAGTCCCTTAAGCTTATGCAGAATCAGACTGAAAATATCAGTCAAACCCAGATAGCCTATCAATGCGGTTATTCAGACCAATCGCATTTCATAAGAGAATTCAGGGAATTAAGCAGATATACCCCCTTATCACTGATAAAAATATGCGAGCCATATTCCGATTTATTTACTACTCCAATATAATGTCTCTTTTATTCTATCCGTAATCAAAGGCCTGTTTTATTTTTGTGCTCTAATTTAAAGTACACACAAAAATGAGAGAAATAAACCCCGCCTTAACGACACGTGCATACGCATACAAAATGTGGATGCAGGCCCCTATGCCAATGGTCACATTTTTCAAGACACTTGATGTAACTAATCTTGTAAGAATCAGTAAAAAGAAAGGACTAAAACTGAACATGCTGATGTGCTGGTGCATTGGTAAAGCAGCTTCCGGCATCAAGGAATTCTATATGCTTCCAGTTGGCAAAAAGCTGATTCAATATGATACAATCGCTGTTAATACAATTGTAACAAACAAGAATGGAGAGGTAAGCTCATGCGACATACCTTTTTCTGAAGACCTGAATCAGTTTAATCACAACTACCTCCAGCTAACCAAACAAGTGGCCGAAACCTGTCAGAACCACGATTTAACGGAAAGCATGGTTATTGGTACTTCTGCGCTCGTGAACTACGAGATAGACGGTGCAGTTGGCATGTACAGCGGTATTTTCAATAATCCATTCCTGATATGGGGAAAATTCAAAAAACGTTTTTTCAGAAAACACCTGACCGTGTCATTTCAGTTTCATCATACACAAATGGACGGAGCTCATGCTGCCCAGTTCTTGGAAAAGCTTCAACATGAAATAAGCTCAACACACTTGTAACCACAAAAGTAGTCTGATAAATCAAAGAATCTGCTTGCACATGACGAAATTTGTCAGTTCCAACTGATTGGCTCTGCACTTTTGTGACTTAACTACTTTGTAGCCCTTTTGTTCAAAGAACGGTTTTGCAGTCAGACTGACCTCCGAGGTAATTTCATCAACTCCATACGCTTTGCCCATCTTTTCCACTTCCGAAAGCAACAGGGTAGCTACTCCCCTGCCCTGCATATCCTTGTGTACAAACATGGAATGTAAATACCCCTCTTTATTCATAGAAGAGAAACCAGCCATCTTACCTTGTTCATCAAAGGCCCCAATAAAATGATGTTGAGACAAAAGTTTTTTCCAGTGCAACAAGTCATCACCACAAGAAGCCCAGTCTGCTACCTCTTCTTTTGTATAGTCCCTCAAATTCACATTAAGCACAGTAGAGCGGAACAAATGCTGCATTTCCAGAATGTCTTTTTCTTTAAGCGGACGAATGTTATAGTTAGGCTTTAACCATTTAATGACTTTACACGGATTGCCCACAGCAACACAATGTGCCGGGATAGATTTTGTAACTACACTTCCCGCACCTATTACACTTCCCCGACCAATAGTCACTCCTGCAAGAACAATACTTCCACCACCAATCCACACTTCATCTTCTACCGTAATAGGCAAGGCTTTCGTTCTAAAAAACAATTCTCCAGAGTTTTCATTCCAGTCCTCTACAAAACGCTCTTCAAAACCCACAGGATGAGTGGCTGTATAAAACTGTACGTGAGGAGCTATCAAAACTTTACTACCAATGTAAATATAGTTCTCATCCATCAGCGTACAATTGTCATTGATGATTGTTTTTTCACCAATAAAAATATGTTTTCCACACTGACAAGTAAAATTTCGGCCAATACTGGAATGTTTTCCGACTTTGCCCAGCATGCGAACAAACAATGCAGTTCTTTCTTCTTCTGACAAGGTGATATTATCAAGCATTGATAAAAGTTCCCTTGTCTGTATAATCATATTCAAAACCTCAGAATCCAATCTATTACAATACTCACCAGACAAAAAACGTTGATAATTACTCGCTTCTTTCGTTATATCTCTCACCATAATAAATTCCTCCTCAGTTTCCTTCATAATTGTAAATCCAAGTTTTAAATACATACGAACAGCATAATTAGCCTTTTGAACGGAAAGAGAAACATGATGATAGCCTTTACTTTCCAGCAGTTTCATCATCTCCTTCATCAGCTGTCTGCCCATCCCTTTATTCCGATATTCTTTATATAAAGAAATGGAAAGTGAAGGAGTTTCATCATCCACATGACCATAATCATTCATAATACGTGTCCACACTGCCCCAACCACCTTACCATCATACTCGACAACCAAGCAGCAATCATCTTGTTCCTTGCCAAAGTCCTGAATATATAGCTTCAGCTCAGGCAAATCCACCACATCCCTTGGCAGAGGTTCAACTCCTTCAGGAATAAAAATCGCTTCATAAAGAAAATCCCTCAACAAATGGATTTCCTCTGGATACAAAGGACGAATAATATAGTCTACCACACTATCCATAGTTTCAATGATTCATTTTTTCCCACTCTTCTTTTGTCAACAAAGTAAAATGTTCTGTCCGCACATCACCCAATGGAGAAGGTTTGCCCTCTTCCGTATGATGAAACTTGAAACCACATTTATCCATTACTCGGCGAGATTTGGTATTCCCGTCATAATAACCACACCACACTCGTTTTACTCCCAGTTCCTCAAAACAACGCCTCAACAGGCGATTGACGGCCTCCGGAATCAGCCCCTTTCCCCAATAAGGGACTCCAATCCAATAACCTATCTCTGCATCTCCTTCCTGCATGTCAGCGCTGTGTACGCTGTCTCCAAACATAATGCCCACACTGCCAACAGGTTCATCGGTTTCTTTCAACACTACCGCATAAGTTTCCGGTGCTGAAAGAATATCACGTATCACCTCTCGGCTGTTTTCTACAGACGTGTGCGGTGGCCAACCGGCAATCGGCCCTACAGCCGGGTTTTTGGCATATTTATAGAGTGGAAGGGCATCTTCCTCACGCCACGGTCTGAGTATCAGTCTTTCTGTTTCCATAATTATGTGCGGTATATTTTATTTTTTATACATTGCAAGATTAGCTATCATCTTTTTCAAATTAGCTTCATTTTCCTCATCCGAAATGGAAGGGTCTTTCATAAAACGACCACAAGGTAAATCCGGACATCCTCCACAGTTTTCCCGCTTTTGTTCCTTACAGCATTTCCAGATGGGACATACCGCATCGCCTGTATACTGAAGCCAGAACACCTTACCTTTTATCTTTCTGCATCCATTGCATTCCTTTGGGAATGACGCACAGTCCACACACCTAGCTCCACACGGAGAGGGATAAAAATAATCATCTTTCCAATACCACCATTTACATTTCTCTCTATCCGGGTTTTCCGTATGAACAAAATACTCTAAAGCTCGGTACAGATAAAGCTGGCATCGGTCTATCGTACACCCACGCAAACGGCATTCCTCCTCATACAAATCCTCTGCTTTCTTTCCTTTCAGTGATGCGATAGAGGTATACCCCATGGCTATCAGGTCTTGTTCAGTCTGTGAACCTACGTTAGGGATTTTTCGTAAAGATGATTTTTCTTGATTGTCAGTCATATCTTATTTTTTAAAGTTCTTATATACAAACATCGGTGAACACAAAGTACTCAATAGCACCAATATCCACAGATTTCCGGTCATAGGATTATATGCTTGACATAATTCTTTCCAAGAAGAACCGGATGACAATCCCAGTCCAAATTCAAAACAAACCGTAAGACACATCCATAATCCTCCTACAAGAATACAATCTTTTTTCGTCAAGTCTTTAATAGGTGGTAAAAGCAAAAATGTTACCACATAAATTAATCCTGCAAGTAATACACCGCTTAATGCCAAAGCTGTGCTTTCAGACAAGAAACGATGCCATACATATTCACGAAGTCCTCCATTTAAAATAGCCAGTGGGATAAAACAGTACCATACTCCTATTACTTTACTCCATTTCATCATTTTTCTTTCTCAGCGATTCGACTACTTTCATTGCATTTCTCCTGGCTGCTACGATACTTGGCGTCATTTCGTATTCCAGCATATCAAGACAGGCCGCCAGTTCATTTGCCAGCTCCGGAACAAACCGGCACATCTTTGCAGCCAGTTTTATCATCATCGAGCGGCTGCTGTCCGATTCCTTTTTGTCGACAGCATGGGCAAGACAAAAATCAAACAAGCCTGTCCTGAAGTTCTGCTTCGTAGACAACTCTATCAAAATAGATAGAACAAGTCCCCGACGTATATGCAAACAAGGCTTCATTGCCCAGTCTGCAATCTTATCATAAAAAGGAGAGACATAAAGTCTTTTGTCTTCTGCTGATAAATAATACAGTATCCATGCCGCATTGTATGCCGACTGTGCATCTTCCGCATAAAGCATAAGGTCACACATCTTACCGATGCCAGCCTCATCATGATGCAACTCGCGAGACAAAGCCATTACCTGCCATTTGGACAGCCTATCCTGCAAATGTTCCATTTCGTTTTACTATGTTTCTACACTATAACGGCAAATCTAAAGAATAAGAAATAGAATAACAAATGAAAAATGAATTCTTTTAATGATGAGTCCTATCCATATTTTTATATTTTTGTATTTTATCAAGCTAACTTTTAAACATC